>NZ_JBHYKG010000026.1:0-45003 GCF_042741245.1 Kitasatospora sp. NPDC058965 | reverse complement strand
GCACCCTCCCCCAAACCACAACGTCGGCCTTCAAGACCACAACCAGGTCTTGAAGGCCGACGTCACGCGCAGGCCCCGAATTCGCCAACAGCATCCCAGCCGCTGCGGGGCCCCACCGTTGCTACGGCCGGGTCAGGTCCAGGTGGCGTCCTGGAGGTTGAACGTGCCCGGGGTGGCGCCCTTCACGAACCGCAGGTAGCCGTCCTGGATGGTGAGCGGCCGACCGGTCTCGCAGTCCTTCTGCCAGATCTCGTAGTAGGGGCCCATGTCGTAGAAGGTGATTGGGTCGCCCTTCGCAGACTGGGGCCGCACCCATCCGTCGCTGGAGTCGATCCACTGGCCTTCCGCCGTGGCGCAGGTGACCTGGAGGCGGCCGCCCCAGTTGCCGTCCTTGGACCACGCGCCCTCGCCGACCTTCACCCACAGGGTGGCCGCGCGCTGGCCGGTGTCGAGGTACGCCAGCTTCACGCCGTCCCACCGGGTCTCGCCGATGTGCGAGTTGATCCCGAGCCGGTCGGCGCGGCCGTCCCTGAACCGGACGGTGGCCTCGGAGGAGCGGGACGGGCGGTAGGTGAGGTCCGGCAGCGTGGCCTTCGACGTCACGATGCCGTACACGTCCCACCCGAAGTCGCGCAGGTTCTTCTGGTCGACGTCGCGGAAGGTGGTCCGCAGGTACTCCCTGAACGCGTCCTCGTCGACGATGCTCTCGTCCTGGACCGCCTGGACGATTCCCCGCCAGGTTGCCCCGTCGGGTCCCGCGACGCGAGCGGCGGCGGCTTCCTTCGCCGCGTCCACGACCGCCTTGTCGGTGGGGAACCGCGCCAGGACGGCGGCTGGACCGGGCCCGCCCGCGGATTCCCCCGTCGACGGCCTCCGGCGCGTCTCCGCGATGGCGGTGGCCAGCATGTCGGGCGTGACCAGGTCCAGAACCGAAACGCCCTCCCCTTCCGCCAGATGGCGAAGGATCTCCGACTGCTGCCGCTCGTCGCCGGGAATCAGCGCCAGGATGGCAGACGGATCGGTCCCACCCTCGAAGTCGGCCTCGAACCGCTTCGCCCCGTCCGCCTCCTTCAGGGAGTCCGCCAGTATCTCGCTCTCGAACGCCGGCGTCCCCGGAGTCGTACGCGAGTTCCACAGCTTCTCCGCCGCCGCGGACGAGGCGGCGGAGAGCCGGATCTTCGCCGGCCAGCACTTCCTGTTCGACGAGAACGCAGGGCAGGCGCTCGGCGACCAGGTCGGCGACCTGGTCTCGCACTCCTGCCTGTAGTAGGACAAGCTCACGGCCATGCCCGGAATCCATGGTCCGACGATCCTAGGAATGACCGCCTCAGGCCCACGCTTGGTGGGTAGGACAGGCTCAGAACTCGGGCACGTCGGTCGGCTTCCTCCCAGAGCTGTTCCGGTGGGGCGAGGTTACTCGGTCGTCTTCGGGGAGTGGTCGGCAGCCGGGGCGTAGATCTGGATGGCGCCGTCGAGTTCGCGCACCGGGAGTCGCGGCAGCGCGGGCAGCGGCTCGCCGGACTGGTGCGGACGCGTCAGGTTCACGCCGGCGAGGCTGAAGGTCGCTCCGTGGCACGGGCAGGCGAGCCTGTCGCGGGCGCTGTCCAGGTCGAGCCGGCACCCCTGATGGGTGCAGTTGCCCGAGACGGCCCGGATGCGCCCGTCGGTACGGCGGACGAATCCGGTCACAGCGCCCAGATCGAAGGCGACGACGGCTCCCTCGGGCAGCTCGGCGGCCTGGACGACCGGCTGCCAGCTGCCGGCGACCGGGACGATTTCTGCCGACGGGCCGGGCCGCTGCGCCTGCGCGCCCTCCTCGCGTCGCTGCAGGAGCTGGTCCGCGGCCACCCCGGCCAGCGCGCCGGTGGCGGTGAGCGCTCCCGCAGCCAGCAGCCGACGGCGCGGCGGGGTGCGCCACGCCGGCTGCGGTGCGGGCGTGGCCGCCCGCGTCTGCTCCTGTTCGCGCAGCTGCCGGCGCAGCCGGTCCACGAAGGCAGGGCTGGGGCCCTGGGCGTCCGGCCCGGCGGCCGCGAGGTCGATGGCGGTGCGTACCACGGCCAGTTCGTCCTCGGTGGCCGCGAACGGCTTGGGGCGGCGCCGGCCGAGCAGCCGTTCCACGTAGCGGTCCACTGCCTGCCGTCTCATGACGCTGCCCCTTCCTTGTCGGCGTTGTTCTCCACCCGGGCGGCCGCACGCAGGGCGCGGTGCTGGAGGACCTTCGCGTTCGCCACCGTGACCCCGAGTTCCGTCGCGGCCTGCCGGACGGTGTACCCCCGCAGGAACCTCAGGACGAGAATCTGCCGGTACCGCTCCGGCAGCGCTTCCAGGATGCGCTGCGCGTGCGCGTCGGCTTCGGCGTTGTCGCCCTCCCCGGCACCGAGTGCTTGATCGGCGAGGTCGAGGTCGTCGGGGTCGATCTCGGTGACCTGGTGACCCAGGGTGCGACGCCAGTGCTCGGCGAGCACGGTGCGCGCGGTCGCCGTCAGGTAGGCGCGTACCTGACCGATCTCGGCGCCGGGCCGCAACGGCCCGAGCGCGGCCGTGAACACCTGCGAGGTCAGGTCTTCGGCGTCCGGACGGTTGCCGACCTTCGCGAACATCAACCGGTAGATGCGCCCCACGTTGTCGGCGTAGATCGCGTCCCAGTCGGGGTACGTCGCCCACGGCAGTAGCGCGGGACGGGACGCCGGCACCGCGGTGTCAGCACGCCAGATCATGCCGGAGCCGACCCGTCTGAGCGCTGCGAATCTCCGGCGACCGGCCACGGCTCATGGTAGAGCGCGGCGTGCACCGGATCTGTTCTCTCGGCATCGATTGACCTCCGTCGATTCTCCTCGCCAACAGATACGGGCAGGGGTTACAGCCGTGCCGTGCGCGGTGCCGGTGTAACCCCCGCCCGTATCCCCTCTGCGACGGCAGCGGGCTGTGGCGCAAGCGCCCGGCCCCGGCACCCGCCGAAGCCAGCTCCAGCTCTTCGTCCGCGCCCGCCCAGGGCCGATCAGAAAGCCGAACCGATGAACATCTCCCTTACCAGGCGCCGGGCATGCGCCGCGGCCGCGCTGCTCGCGGCAGCCGGGCTGACCCTGGCCGGATGCTCCAGCCCCACGCACAGCACCGGGTCGGCCACGGCCACCGCCCTCACCCCCGGCTCCGGCCAGTCGAGCCTGGCCGGGATGCCCGGCGCCACCGCAACCGGCGCCGGTCCCATGCCGACCATGACGATGCCGATGCCCACGACCCCCGGCACCGACGCGCAGACACCCGCGGGTACGCCGGTGGGCTCCGACAGCGTGGCCATCAAGAACTTCGCCTTCGCTCCCGCCGCCGTCACGGTGAAGGTCGGTACCACGGTGACCTGGACCAACCAGGACAGCGAGCCGCACACCGTCACCGGCCAGAACAACACCGGACCGCTGAACTCCAAGGCGCTGAACACCGGGCAGAGCTACTCGTACACATTCACCACCCCCGGCAGCTACAGCTACCTGTGCACCATCCACCCGTTCATGACGGCCACCGTGACGGTGACCCGATGACCGATCCTATGACCGCCCCCATGACCCGCCGCCAGCTCGCCCGGCACGCCGGCTGGTTCGGAGCCGCCGTGGTGCTGAGCGTCACCGCGGGAGAGGTCGTCAGCCACATCGCTGACTCGCGCGACAGCATCGCCGCCGCGACCGCCGGCGACGCCAACACGCTGCGCTTCGTGCAGGTCTCCGACAGCCACATCGGCTTCGCCGGGCCCGCCAACACCGACGTCACCGGCTCCTTCACCCGCGCGATCGACCAGGTCAACGCGCTGGGGTTCCGGCCCGACTTCGTCATGCACACCGGCGACCTGACCCACCTGTCCACCCCGGCCCAGTTCGACCAGGTCAAGCAGATGATGAGCGGTCTGCGCACCGAGCGGGTGTTCACGGTCCCCGGCGAGCACGACTCGGTGGGCGACCAGGGCCGCGCCTACCGGCAGGCCTTCGCCCAGGGCACGCAGGGTGACGGTTGGTACAGCTTCGACACGCACGGCGTGCACTTCATCGCGCTCGTCAACACCCTCAGCCTGGAGAAGCTGGGACACCTCGGCGCCGATCAGATCGACTTCGTGCGCCGCGACGTCGCCGGCCTGTCCTCCGACACCCCGATCGTCGTGTTCAGCCACATCCCGCTGTTCGCCATGTACCCGCAATGGGGCTGGTCGACCGACGACGCGCTGCAGGTTCTCAACCTGCTCAAGCGGTTCTCCTCCGTCACCGCCCTCAACGGGCACGTCCACCAACTGTTCAGCCGGGTGGAAGGCAACGTCACCTTCCACTCGGCCACCACGACCGCCTACCCACTGCCCAAGCCAGGCCAGGCCCCCGCTCCGACCCCGCAGGTGCTCCCGGCCCGGCAGCTGCACACCGCCCTCGGCATCCGCACCGTCCAGTACCGGCAGGGCACCACCGCGCTGGCGATCACCGACCAGGAGCTCGCATGAACGACAGCCCCTCGCCCGTACCCGGCCGCACCCCCGCGAGGACCGGAGCACACCCGCCCGCAGCGGCGAGACTGCTCAGCCTGATCGGCGGTGCCGCACTCGCCGCCGGCGGCGCCGTCCACGCGCAGCTCTACCTCGACGGCTATCGCTACCTGCACGTTGTCGGCGTCCTGTTCCTGCTCCAGGCCGCAGCCTCGTTCGGTCTCGGCGCGCTGCTGGTGGCGGGGGCACTCCTCCCGCCGCCCGCGCTCATCCACCTCGCTGCCGTGGGCACGGCCGGCGGTGCGCTGGCCGGCTTCGCCGCCTCACGCACCACAGGCGTCTTCGGATTCGTCGAACACGGCCTGCAACCCGCTCCGCAGGCGCTGATCAGCATCGTCGCCGAATGCGCAGCCGTGCTGGCGTTGCTCGCAGCTGGATACCTCACCGTCCGGCACCGGCGGGCACCCGTGTCCCGCCCACCGAGCGCACGCTGAAGACAGTCCGAGCCAGGCCCCTGGTGGGCGGGGGGCCGGGCGCATCCTGAACCAGCGGTATGAGAGCGGGTGTGCCTGGCCGAGTGGTTCAGGCAGTGCTGGGGCGGGTCTCGGTCCAGTCGACCATCAGACGTCGTTCGGCGAAGAGCCACTCGCCTTCGCGCTTGGCGAAATGGTCCAGGTAACGGATGGACGCGATCATGATCGTGCGCTCGGCATCCGCGCCGTAGGAGATGTGGTGGGCCAGGCAGTAGCTCTCGCCGCTCGCCCGGTCGCCGTCCAGGATCACGGTGCTCTGGCCGTTGAAGTGAGTGGTGGCCTTGTAGGTGTTCAGGTTGTCGAAGACCGGGGCAAGGGCTTCGCGGCCGTGCAGTTCCTGGGTCGGGTCGGCGGCGGTGGCGTCCATGAAGACCAGGAAGCGGGTGTCCTCGGTGAACAGTGCCATCTGCCCCTTGGCGTCCCGGCGGTCGGCGCAGTGGGCGTAGGCGTCGATGAGTTCCCGGATGGCCAGCCGGTCGGCGGCCTCCTGCGGTGAGATCGGGTCGTGAGAAGACAAGGCGACTCCCTCGGGAAGTGAATGACACCTGCATGAGAGCACCGGTGGGCTGAGCCCGGATCAAGGCACGCCGTCACCGCACCGGCGCGGCCGAACCGCCGCTATCCGTTCGAGCGGAAGATGGGCCAGCCGACCTCGGTGACCCAGTCGTGCTCGTTGGTCGCGTCGAGGGGGCTGCGCAGGTAGAACTCGCGCAGCGGGCCGTCGACGCCGATCTCGTGGCGTGCGGCGTAGGTGCCCAGGTCGCCGTAGGTGAGGTCGATGGTCTCCAGGGGCCCGTGGTGGACCGCGACCGCGAGTTCCGCGCCGGGCACGACCACTGCGTCGATCCGGCCGACCGGGCGCGCGTCACCGTCGACCGGAAGGAACACGAGCGCCTCTCCGCGCTCGTCCTGGAGCAGCTCACTCGCGAACAGGCCGCCCATCGGGCCCGTCCGGCGCAGTCCTCGGGCCGTGGCGAAGCCGTGCAGCTCGCCGAGGGCGCCCTGCCACCAGCTCACCACGTCCTGCCGGTCGACGACTTCGCGGATGCCGATGGCCGGCTGACCGTGGACCGTGCGGTACTCGATGGCTGACCCGCGCGCGGGCCGGGCCAGCAGCTCGCGCAGCGATTCGACGGCGCTCTGCGCCTGCGCGAGCCGGTCCTCCAACCGCGCGAGATGCGCGCTGATCAGCTCGTTGCGGGTGCCAACGTCTTCAGTGGCGAGCACGGCCTTGACATCCGCCACGGGCATCTCCAGGTTGCGCAGCCGAACGATCACCTGCGCCGTCGGCACCTGGCCCAGGGAGTAGTACCGGTAGCCGGTTCCCGGGTCGACGTCGGCCGGCGTGAGCAGCTCGACGTCGTGGTAGTGCCGCAGCGTCTTGACGCTCAGATGGGACACGCGGGAGAACTCGCCGACGGTCAGACCGGTGTGCATGGCGCCAGTATGAACCCTCCCCCTGCCGGAGGGTCCAGCACCGGACCACCGGTTGACCCTCCCGCACGGGGAGCACCCAACGTGTTCAGTACGGACCCCAACGGTCACAGGCCGACGAAGGAGCCACCATGAACACCACCGGCCCAGCCGATGCACTGCCCGACGTCGTCACCGCCCACATCGCGGCGGTCAACGCCTTCGACGTGGACGCCATCATGGCGACCTTCACCAACGACGCCCTGGTCAACGACGCGCTGCGCGAATTCGTCGGCACCGCGTCGATCCGCGCCTGGGCGAGCCGCGAACTGGTGGACGCCAAGGTCACCATGGACGTGACGCAGGTCGTGCCCCACCGCACGCTGACGATCGTGCGGGCGCGCTACGACGGCGAGTACGACAAGACGAACCTCCCCGACGAGCTGGTACTGACCAACTACTTCACCGTCACCGACGGCAGGATCAGCTCACTGATCATCGTGCACAACGCGCCGGCTCCCTACTGAAGACCTGTCCGCTCCGGCGGCCGGCCGACGCGAGTCTCCCGAACTCCCACCGCTGCCCGGTGACCGGACAGCACCGACACACCTCAGGAAGCACCCCATGAGCACAGTGGTCATCGCCGAGCTCTTCTCCCAGCCCGGCCGGGGCGACGACGTCGCAAAACTACTGCTGGACATCCTGGGTGAGAGCCTCGAGCACGAGGGCTGCGAACACATCCGCATCCTGCGCGACCAAGGCGACGCCGACCACGTCGCCGGCCTGACCCGGTGGACCGAGGCACACAACTACACCGACTACCTCGCCTGGCGCACCGCGAACGGCTTCACCGCCACCTTCGAGGCCATGCTCACCCGCCCCCTGGTGATCCACTACTACGACGAGATCTACCAGGGCCAGGGCATCGCAGCGCGCTGAGCGCCCCAGCTCAGGCCGGGTCCAAGCCGCCCTGCATCAGCAGCGTCGGGTCGGCCTGTACGAGCTTGTGACTACACGGCGTGATCGCAGCGGTGGTCACGTGATGTGCCGCCAGGCGGCTGACGGTGGGGAATCTCGCCCGGCCACCGCCAGCGCGGGTGTTACTTAACCTGTTCGGGCGGCCCGGCCGACGGCAGCACTACCCGGCAAAGCACGAGCAAGACCGCTGATTGGCCGGAGGTCGTGGGCTCCCGGCGTGTTCGGCTGCGGCCCTCGCAAAATTGGGTCAGGGAGCTGGAATTCTGCGGGCATGGTGAATCGACTGGTCCATGCCCAGTCGCCTTATCTCCAGCAGCACGCCACCAACCTGTGGACTGGTGGCGTGGGGAGAGGAGGCGATGTCAGAAGCGGCAAGGCGGGACGTACCCATCCTCCTCTCGGTGGGGTACGCATCCTGCTATTGGTTACCGCTTCTGACGATCAATCAACTGGTGCCACGTGATGGCCCACAAGTGCACCGCTCGGGGCTCGTGGGCCTAGGAGCGGGAGGCGCTACACAGAACTCCCGCCGAGATCGAACCCAGTGCACTCTCATTTCACATCGCGAGCCGCAGAGCAATCGACGCGAGTCGGAAGCCTAGCGTTTTCGCAGGTCAGGGCGTTTGCCGACCTGCGGAAGCGATGAGAGAGCGAATCACGTTTCCGCAGGTCGGAGACGCTCCTAGCAGTCGTAGTTCTGATCGAACATACCTCTGGCCTGCGGAAAAATGGCCCTCAGGGAAGATCATTTCACAACCGGTGCACACGCGGCGGCTTCATCGGTTGAGATGCGTCGAGAAGGACCGAGCAGTGACGAGGGATCGTGTTCTCGTGTCGCTGTCGGGCGCTACGTGGTGCCACCGCCGTTCGACCCGGGGCGTATGCGGCGTTCATGTCGCTTGTGTGACCTCGCGCGCCAGGCAGGGACGTAGACGCCAGGGTCGAAGATCAGCCGGCCGCCTCGTCCGAGTGGCACTCTTGTGCTCAGACGGGTGTTCAACGGCGGTTGCGGCGGTTGCGCATCAGGCGGACGGCGTAGATGGGACCGCCGATTATGGCGCCGATGATGAGGGCCCACTCCACGAAGAAGGCCAGGCCGGGGTGGAAGCCGGTGGTGTCGGCGGCGGCCAGGACGGCGGCGAGCGGCTGCTGGGACATCTTCTGGTCCTTGGGTGTTGACGGGTTGTGGTCAGACGACGCGGAGGTCGGGGCCGTGCTGGGCCCGCTCCGGGGCGGTGTCGTGCATGAGGGCGATGTAGCCGTCCTCAACGGTGGCGCCGACGCTCTCGGCGGCCGGGGCGGGGGCGCCGGAGCTGATGACCCGGTAGGTGGTGCCGGTCGTGCTGGGGGTGACCTTGACGGTGGGCAGGTCGGGTGGCGAGGTGGTGGCCGGCTGGGTGACGTGCCACACCATGCCCTCGGCGCGGGTGGCGAGATCGCCGATGGCGCCCTGGAAGGCGACGTGCCCGCGCTCGATCACCACGACGTTCGGGCAGGTCTGCACGATGTCGTCGACGATGTGGGTGGAGAGCAGCACCGTCCGGTCGCCGGCCAGCCTGGCGAGCAGGCTGCGGAACCGCAGCCGCTCCTCGGGGTCAAGTCCCACGGTGGGTTCGTCGACGATCAGCAGCCGGGGGTCGTTCAGGATCGCCTGGGCGATGCCCACGCGGCGCTTCATACCGCCCGAGTAGCCCTTCACCTTCCGGTTGGCGACATCGCTGAGCGAGACCAGTTCGAGGACCTCCTTGACGCGAGCGCGGCGGGCGCGCCGGTCGGTGATGCCCTTGAGCAGCGCCATGTAGTCGAGAAACTGCTTGGCCGTCAGGTCCGGGTACAGGCCGAGCTCCTGGGGGAGGTAGCCGGTGGTGGACTTGACCTCTCGGCGCCGGCTGCGCGACGTCAGGTCGGTGCCGTCCACCGCGACGGTGCCCGCGGTCGGCAGCAGCACCCCGGTCAGGACCCGCATGAAGGTGGTCTTGCCGGCCCCGTTGGGGCCGAGCAGGCCGACCATGCCGGCGGGCAGACGGAGATTGATGCCGTCGAGGGCGCGGACCTGTCCGCGCCGGAAGGTGACGGTCAGATCGGTGATGGTCACGTTGGGCGCGGTCATGACGGGCTCCTCTTGGTGAGCACGAGCTGAGTAGTCATGAGGGCGGCGAGCGCCATGAGCAGCAGGAAGGCAATGCTGAGGACGGCCTCGCCGCCGGTCGGGTGCAGTCCCCGCTGCCTGGCGATGAACAGGGTGCCGTGGAACCAGGCACCGGCCGGGTACTCGCCGATGGCTTCGAAGGGCGTGCCGGCGAGGGTGGGGATCCCGAAGCGCGGGCCGACCATGTTGCCCCAGATCCAGTAGCCGAACACACCGAGCCGGTACAGCACGGGCCCGGTCAGGTACGGGACGGTGACTGAGCAGGCCGAGATGAAGACCAGCCCGGGAAGGATGATGGCGGCGAACGCCGCGAGGCCGACCGAGATCACCCCGGCCCCGCGCTGGGCGGTCAGGTAGCCGAGCAGGCCCACCCAGGCGACGGCGACCGGTGTGATGGTCGCCGCGCCGGCGCCGATGGCCTTGCCCCACAGGCGCGGGCCGATGCCGGTGGGCGTCGAGGTCAGGAGGTCGTTCAGTTCCAGCCGGGACTCCCGCCGGACTCGGTCGGCGAGGACGGCGCCGACGCCGATCGGGCACAGCATGATGAAGTTGCCCGCCCAGTCCGCGACCAGAAAGGTGTGGTCCGTGGTGCCGGTGAAACCCGGCGGGAAGGGCGATGCGCAGCGCAGCGCGATCAACCCGATCACGACCAGCCAGACGGCCGGGCGGCGCACCTGCATCAGGTACTCGTAGCGGGCGGCCGCGACGGTCTTCGCCCACCAGCCCTGAGCTGTCGTCGGCGGAGCGATTCGCCGAAGGACGGCGGTCATGCGCCATCGCTCCCCAAGAATCGTTCGGGACGCCCCAGCAGCAGGCCGGCCGCGACGATGGCGACGAGACCGACGACGGGCAGGGCGATCCGGTTGACGGTCCATTCGTGCGCCGGGACCTTGGCGGCGACGCCCATGAACATGTACTGCGCCCGCAGCACCGTGTTGTCCAGGATGGCGCGCGTCATCAGGTACTGGGCCAGCCACAGGCCCCCGATCAGGCCGCTTGCGGCGGCCGGGCTGCGCAGGCCGATCGCGATGAGCATCGCCAGCGCGACCAGCCAGAGCATCGGCGGGGCCCACACCAGGACGTAACCGCCTGTGCCCTGCCCCACGGGCCAGGCGTTCAAGGCCCGGAACACGACGGCGTCCACCAGCGTGACCAGGGCCGCCGGCACTACCACCAGACCGACACGCAGGAACAGCACCCGGCGGTAGACCGTGCTGGTCATCACCAGCTCGGCGCCGGAATCACGCCCCACGATCGAGGAGGCCGCGACGGCGGTGCCGAGCGGGGCGAAGCCCGCCAGGACCGCGCCGGCGGCGAGGTCGAGGTGCTCCGCGCCGGCCCCGGAGGTGTGCATGGCGATCACCAGGATCGCGCCGCCCAGTGTTGCCGCCAGTGCCGTCACCGGCGGGGCGATGCCGATGACCCGCAGCTCCAATCGGAGGCGGGCCAAGGTGGACCGGTTCACGTCCACCTGCCGGCTCGTGCGGGCACCGCGTCGCCGCGGGGTGTGTCGAGGTCTCGTTGCATGCCGTCAAGCCTGCTCACGCCAGCCGTGTCTCGTACCGGCCAAAAGTACTGATCGGTTGGATCGGAGCGGTCCCTTTGGCCGGTACACCGGCCGTGACCGGTTCCGTAGTCTGAGCGCCGTGAGTGTGATGGAACGGCTGGCCGCACTGGGTGCACTGGCCACCAGACGAACCAACGTCCTGCTCGGGCTTGGCCTGGCGGCGGTGCTGGCAGCGACGGCCTACTGGCATGCCGCCCACGCGGGCGGCCGGGGTTGGTTGCTCGACTGCGGTACCGGTGCGGTGGTGTGCGTCGCGGCGCTGCTGCGGGAGCGCAACCGGCTGGTCGCCGTGGCCGTCGGCCTGTCCGTTTCGGCTGTCGCCGTGCTCGCCGCCGCCCTGGGGTACCCGACCGACCAGTCCGGCGTTGCCGCGTCCCTGGCTCTGAGCGTCCTCGCTGGCTCCGCGATCCGGGTCCTCCCGCCCTGGCGAGCCGCCGTGGTCTCCTCGGCCGGGCTCGTGGTCACGGCACTCGGCCGCCTCGCGATCACCTCACATGCCGTCACCACGTTCCACATGGGCGTCCAGGGCTGGTTGGCCGGCCTCGGCACGGGGCTCGTCCTGCGCTTCCTGGAGCATCGCCGCCAGGCCACCGTCGAGGCGGTGCGGCGAGACGAACGCCTGGCCCTGGCACGGGAGTTGCACGATGTCGTCGCCCATCACGTCTCCGGCATCGTGATGCACACCCACGCCGCCCAGATCATGCTCCGCAAGCAGCCCGCCCAACTCGGCACCGCCCTGACGGACATCGAACGCTCGGGCACCGACGCCATGGACGCCATGCGACGGGTGGTCGCCCTGCTCCGCGACGCGGAGGACGGCGCCGCCGTCACCGCGGGTCCGGAGCAACTCATCGACCTGGTCCGCCGCTTCGAGGAACACGGACCGGCCGTCGACCTCCGGCTACCCATCGGGGCTCCGACCTGGCCACCCGTGGTCACCACCACCGTGTACCGGGTCGTCCAGGAATCCCTGACCAACATCGCCCGCCACGCCCGCGGCGCCCGCGCGGCCATCGTCACCATCTCCCAGGACGGCACGGACATCACCGTCGAGATCGGCAACGATGCTCCGCCGCACCCCCCGATCCGCGCCTCCCCGCGCGGCGGCTACGGCCTGGTCGGCATGCGCGAGCGCATCGAGGCACTGGGCGGTACGCTCAACGCCGGTCCGCAGCCCGGCTCCGGCTGGTCGGTACGGGCCACCCTGCCCCTGCCAGCCGGAGACCGCCGATGAGCATCAGCGTGCTGGTCGCCGACGACCAGGCCATGATCCGCACCAGCCTGCGCCTCATCCTGGAGGACGAGCCCGACATCACCGTCGTCGCGGAAGCACGCGACGGCGCCGAGGCCGTCGCCCTCGCCCGCCAACTGCGCCCCGACGTCTGCCTCATCGACATCCGCATGCCCCGCCTCGACGGCATCGACGTCACCCGCGCACTCGCCGGCCCGGGCATCGTCGACCCGCTGCGGGTCGTCATCGTCACCACCTTCGGGCTCGACGAGTACGTCCACGGCGCCCTCCAGGCCGGAGCCCTCGGATTCGTCCTCAAGGACGGCGACCCCACCCTGTTCGCCGCCGCCGTGCGGGCCGCCAGCATTGGGGACGCACTGATCTCCCCGTCGATCACCCGGCGCCTGCTCCGCAACCTCGCCCCCGTCAAATCCCCTTCCGCCCTCCAGCCCAACACCCCGCTCACCGACCGGGAAACCGACGTCATCCGCGCTGTCGCCCGGGGCAGCACCAACCAGGAGATCGCCGCCGCCCTCTTCATCTCCGTCAGCACCGTGAAGGGCCACCTCACCGCGATCCAGAACAAGCTCGGTGCCCGTAACCGCAGCGAGATCACCGCCTGGGCCTGGGAATCCCACCTCATGCCGGGCAGTGCAGACCAACCGAAGAGCGGCCGATAGCACCAGCGACGGTGAGTCCAGTCAGGAGCCGCAAAAGTGTGGCTGCATACGGCGCCGGTGGCCAGCCGGTCCTCGCCCGGCAACTGGCTGGCCACCAGCACTTCCGTACCTGGTGTCACCTCGGCCGTGGCCGACGCCGTGTCGGCGCACTGGTTGGCCTCGGCGGGTACCACGACCGGCTGCGCGCCGCTCTCCCAGGTAAGGGCGAGCCTGCGTTCGATCCGTCGGTGCTTGAGCGGGGCGGCCAGCGACACCGTCACCACGACCGTGTCGACATCGGCGCAGGACCTGGCCGTGCGAGGTACGCGAAGCGCGGAGCGCACCAGGGTGGTGCGCCGGGCCAGGACCGCATGCAGCACCGGCCCACCGCCGGACCGGACCGTCAGGCCGGGGAGAATCGATCCTGCCGCTCCACCGCGGGGGTGGGGCAGATCCTCCGGGGCGGCCGGGGTCACGGTGACGGGTCCCGGGGTGTCGCGGTGGTACCGGCACGGCTGTGGTGTTCAGTGCTGTCTGAACACCAGCGTCCCCCACTGGAAGCCCGCGCCGATCGACGACATGAGATAGGTGTCGCCGGGGCGGACGAGCCCCTGGTGATGGGACTGGTGGAGCGCGGTGAGCACACCGGCCGACCCGGTGTTGCCGAGCCGGTCGAGGGTGACCGGAGCGCGGTCCAGCGGGACCCCGAGCTTCTCCATGGCGGCCTTGATGATGTTCAGGTTGGCCTGGTGGAGAAAGAAGTGGGAGACCTCCTCGGTCGGGACGCCCGCCGCGGCGGTGGCGTTGAGGATGCTGTCGGGCAGCCGCCGGGTCGCCGTGTCCCAGACGGTGCGGCCGTTCATCTTCAGGTAGTGCTGGCGGGCCGCCAGCGTCTCCGTGCTGGCCGGCAGCCGGGAGCCACCGGCCGGGATCTCCACGTCGTGGGAGAGCTCGGAGCCGAAGTCCCAAGCGAGCAGGCCGGTTCCGGCCTCGGTGCCCCGTCGTAGCACCACCGCGCCCGCCGCGTCGCCGAAGAAGATCCGGGTGGTCCGCTCCTCGGGGTCGGTGACGCGGGATGCCGCATCGGCGGCGACCACCAGGACGGTGCGGGCGGCGTCGGACTGCATCAGGTGCGCGGCGAGCAGGACGGCCTGCAGGCCGTTGGCGCACGCGGCGTGGGTGACGTCGAGCGTGAGGGCCCGGTGGGCGTCCAGCCGGTCCTTCACCATCAGGGCTGTCGAGGGGAGCGGCTGGTCCCAGGTGTAGGTGCCGACCACGATCGCGTCGAGCTGCCCGGGTGTGGTCCCCGCCGACGCGAGCGCCTCCCGGGCGGCGTCCACGCACATGTCCGACACCGCGCGGTCGGACGCGAGCCAGCGGCGTTCCCGGATGCCGGTGCGGCTGGTGATCCACTCGTCGGTGGTGTCGACCATGCGGGCCAGGTCGTGGTTGGTGACGACGGTCTCCGGCAGGTGGACCCCGGTGCCCGCCACGAGGACCGGTAGGTTCAGGCTCATGCCGGGCACCTCTGCGTGAGGCTGTCGGCGGCCGCGCAGATCAGCTCGGCGAAGTCGACGTAGAACCGGCCGGACGGGCAGTCGCCGCCGAGCAGGATGCGACGCGCGGCCTCGGCGGTCAGGGCGCCGCCCAGCGCTACACCGGAGGCGAGCTGCGGCCAACTGCTCAGCGTGGTGCCGAGTTGGTCGAACGAGGCACGCAGTTCGGGGCTGATGCGTTCGGCGTCGACCATCGCCAGGATCAGATCCACCCGTTCCTGCTGCGACAGGGTCTTCAACTCGGCCGAGGACACGTCACCGATCAGGCCGTGCAGCAGGGGCCGCCCGGGTTCGAGGTCGAAGCGCTCGACGTCGAGCATGCCGCGGTCGTTGCAGTCCATCACGACGGGAATGCCGAGCACGCGGGCTCGTTCGCGGGCCGCGATCTTCGCGTAGGGGGTGTCGCACTCCTCGACCAGCAGGTCGAGGCCGGTGAAGAAGGCGTCGAGGTTCTCGTCGGTGAGGCCGTCGGGGTGGATCTCGATATCGAGGTACGGGTCGATCTCGTACATCTGCCGAGCGGTGATCACCGCCTTGTTGACGCCCAGGTCGTGGACGCCGGCCCGCAGGCGGTTGAGGTTGGAGAGGCTGAAGGCGTCGAAGTCCGCGAGCTTGAACCGGCTGCCGATGCCCTCCAGCGCGAAGGTGATCGCGGAGGCGTTGCCGACGGACAGTCCCACAACGCCGATGGTGCGGTCGAGGAGTCGTCGCTGGGCCGGACGTTCGATCTTTCCGCGGTTCCGGTCGGTCCGTACGAGCCGGAACTCCTCGCGTGGCAGGACGTGGACCAGTCGGCCCGACCACGGGTACCAGGCCCACCGGCCGTAGTCCCGCGCGGACGCCCCGGCGAGCTGGCCCGCGCGCCTCGCGGCGATCCGCCCGGAATCGCCGCGCAGGACCGGTTCGCGGCTGCAGATCAGCTCCTCCAACTGCTCCTCGATGGTGTCGTGCACCTCGCGGACCAGGCTGGAGTCGACGAGCGCGTCCAGCGCCTGACGGTCGTTCGGATCGGTGCGGTTGAACAGCACGGGCGACCAGGCCGACTCCCCGGACAGCTCCGCGTCCACCCGCAGCTCCGTCCTGGCGTACGGAACCGACACGGTCTCGTACGGGGGCTCCCCAGCCGCGGCCAGCGCGGGGAACGAGTCCCGGAGGCGGCTGACCAGGTCCGTGTACTCGCCGGCGCCGTCGGCGACCCGGTGCACCATGATCACCACGTCCTCGGTGTACTGAGCCACATAGCGACGCGTGGCTGGCAGCGACCGGAAGCCGAAACGCTCGTGGAAGGCGTCCTGGCCGTCCTTGGTGCCCGAGGTCCCGATCATCAGCCGTGCGCCCATCGCGTGCGCCGCCCCGATCGCCACGGCGTTCAGGTACGCGCCGAGCCCCAGCTTCCTGGCGCGGTGCTCGACCACCAAACGACTGTGCTCGAACGTTTCTGCAAGACTGGCACCCTCCACCCGCAGCACCGACTCGTACCCTTCGGCGCCGAGGAACGCCCGGGACTGGAACAGATGCCCCGTGGCGGGAGTCGACAGCCGGATGTAGCCCAATGGCGGCCCGTCCGGCTCCCCGCGCGCGATGAAGTGCCAGGCCCCCAGGTCCAGATCCTGATCATCGGCGTAACTCCCGCCGGGTGTGCGGAACACCGGCCGCCTCCCGTGGTCGAACAGGACGCGGGCGCGGAGTTCGCGCACCATCTCGACGAGGGCGTCGCCACCCCCGCCGTCCGCGGGCACCAAAACGGCGCTCAAACACCACTGCGCATTCAACGGTCCGTCACTCCTGTCAGCAGGGACTGTAATTGGCATGCACGCTACACATCTGCCGTGGTGGCGCCTGACCCATCTCACACGAAAGGGGTAAGAACATGTTGATCACTGGACAGCAGCCGCCCGAGCCCCCTCGGCCCGGCCCAGCCGGTTCGCCCTCAAAGCCGCAGGATCACCTGCGCTCCTGCGACGACCCCCGCCACCCCCGACATGAGCTGCCCCTGACCTCGTGGATCGCAGCTTCCCCCGAGAAAACGATCACGCACCCACATCGTTACGGGCGCCTCGCGGACCGATCCGCGACACCGCCCCGCCCGCCCGAACTGCCTCGAGGACGGCATACGGCCGAGCACAGCCTCCGCCCAGGTCTCTGCCGGAGCCGCGGCGCTCGCGGCTGCGCGAAGCACAGCTGCGCCGCTACGGCGAAGGACCCGACCGGATCCTGGATTCCGCACGGGAGGGATTCAACCCGAGGGCAGTGACCAGGGCATCGGACTCCCGGTGTCGTCCGCTCCGTCGTCAAGATCGCTCCAGAGGGTGGGGAAGTCGCTTGCGCGGCGGGATCGGTGGGGCCCGGCGGTTGCTGGTCAGTGTGTTCGGGCGGCAGGAGGCTTGTGAGGCGGTGCTCGGCGGGGCGCTGATCATCGACAGTGAGGACCCTCGCAGTGCGCTGGGCACGATCAAGTCGCGGCGGATCATGGACATCGCGGACGCCGTGCGCGCCGTCCGCCGGGAGTTGCCGGTGCAGTTGAGCACCAACATCGCCGAGGGCCAGTTGCTGTACCGGCGCGCCGCGGGCGGGCTGGCGATCGGTAGGTCCCCGTACGAAATGGTGGGCAAGGCCGCCCAGGCGGCGCTCGGTGTGGCGGTGTCAATGGGCACCGCCGTCCATCCGTGCCCCTGCCCCAGGTGCACCGCGCCCTGGTGGGCCTTCGCGAGTACGACCGGCCGCGCCCGACGCGCCGGGCGCCTTCGACCTGGCGGAGCACGCGGACGCCCTGCTCGGCGACGACGGACGCCACCCCGCTGCCGCCCCGGCCGTGCACTGACCGCCGGCGTCAACAGCTTCGGCGCCACCGGCACCAACGTGGACCGGGTGCTGCGCAGCGCACCCTCCCGCAGCAAGGTGAAGTCCAAGGATGGAGGGGCACTGGGGAGCACACCGGTCCTGCTGCCGGTCTCGGCCCGCTCTCCCCCGGCCCTCACCGCGCTCGCCGGGCACTACGCGGACCTGCTCTCGGGCTCGGACGGACCGCCGCTGGCGGACGTGTGCGTGAGTGCGGCCGGCGGCCGTGACCACTACCGGCACCGCCTCGTCCTGACCGCGAGCACGGCGCCCGAGGCCGCCGCCGCGCTGCGTGCCTGGACCGCGGGGGAGACAGCTGAAGCCGGGGATGTCGTGCAGGGTGTGGTGGTGTCGGTCCGAAGGCCCCCGAGCAGCCCCGAATCGTCTTCGTCTATCCCGGCCAGGGCACGCAGTGGGCGGGCATGGGACGGGAACTCTCGCCTCCCAGCCGGTGTTCCGTGAGGCGATCGAGGCCTGCGAGGCGGTCGTACGGGAGCACGGCGGCTTCTGAGGGGTCGAATCACGTTTCCGCAGGGCAGAGGCACCTCTAGCAGGGATGCCGCCACTCGTGTCCGCAACCACGAGAACGCCACGGTGATCCGGACAGCTCGCATACTGAGCCAGCCCGCACTACCTCGGTCGCGCACCGGGCGAGCCCGCCGTCCCCCGATTCCCGGGCGTCAGCCCGGGACGTGGTGAGGATGCGCGGGTGGAGTTCGGATGGGCGGGACTCAGCAGGTCCTGGAAGGCGCGGACGGTTCCGGGGGTGGGACGCTCGTCGATCTCGGCGAGGTGAACCCGGAGGCGTTCCTGGATGCGTCGGACAGCTTCGGTACGGCCGAGGGCGAGGTGCTGGCTGGCCAGCCGCAGGTGGAGCTGCTCGTTGTAGGGGTCGTGGTCCAGGGCGCGTTCGAGCAGTCCGAGCTTCTCCTCGGGGTCGTCCGTGCTGCCGACGAGCGTGGCGAGGGCGTGGAGGACGCGTCGGCGGGCGTCCTCGCGCGGTGCGGTGAGCCAAGGGCGGTCCAGGCCGGTGCACAGGTCGCCTCGGTAGAGCTCGACCGTGCGGCGGTGGGCGGCCGCGCGGTCGTCCGGGCTCGGGGCCGTGCCGGCGCGTCGGGCGGCCGTGTAGAAGTAGGGCATCGGAGTTGATGGCAGATCGTCGAGTTGGTAGTCGCGGCGTCGGCGCAGGCTGCGCCGGATCGCTGCCGCGCTCAGGGCAACGGCGACCGGCAGGGCGAGGTAGCCCGCACCGCCGGGGAGCTGGATGCCGAAGGTCGGGGCATGTGCACCGTTTGCTGCGCGGGCCGGCTCCGCCACCGCAGGCCGGGCTTCCGTCGGTGGAGCCGGCGTCGGCCCGTCGGCCCACCGCCTCGCCGGCCTCGCCGGCGCCGACGACTCCGTCTGCCGGGCCACCGGGCTGCGCCGCGGGGCGCAGGACTGCTCGCTGCATGACGGGGCGGCGAGTGTCGATTACAGAGATCGTTTGCGCGTTAACGCTACGTTACTCAACGGTGAGGGGTGGCAGGCAGGGTTGTCGGCAGCCGGGCTGTGCCACTGAGACACACCCGGCTGCTGCCCGATCACATCGGTCCAGGGGGGATCCGCTCCATGCCCGTGCCGTCCCGTCGTTCGTCCCTGCGATCCGCTGCGACGGCCCTCGGCCCGGGCCTCGTCGTCGCCCTCACCACGTCGACGCCCGCGCTCGCCGCCAACGAGGGCGACCACTGGATCCGCACCCGAACTGCGTTGCCGATCAGCAGATCCAACTGAAGTGGGTCAACGGTGCCTGGCACGACGAGCAGGAGCTCAACCCGACCGTCACCGACAACGGCCAGTGCACGTTCACCCTGACGGACAACCGCGCGCACCTCTGGAGCTCCAACGGCGCCGGCTCCGGCTGGTGGTACGACGGTCCGGGGCACAAGATCTGCGCCCTCATCTACGAGCCCGCCGACATCCACGGCCAACCCGGCCCCTGCAACCGAGACCGGTAAGAACCGCCTGACGGAGAACCGGGCGCACCGGCTCGCCGCGAAGCCCCGGCGACTGGGGCCCGGTCCTCGCGTGCGGGTGCGCCCAAGGGATGCAGACCGTCCACCTCCCGACTGCCCGCACGCCCAGCCCGGCACCCGACATCCACCTGCTCGACCACATCGCGCCGTGCCCGAGATCGGCGCCCTGACCCCATCCTCCAGCCGAAAGGACCCGACGTTCCATGCACTCGTTGGTCAAGAAACTCGCTCCGGCCGTAGCGGCCGTCATCACAATGGCCGGCGCCGTGACGGTCGCCGGCACCTCCAGCGCCTCTGCCGCCGGCTGGGGCTGTTCCGGCAGTGAGGTCAGCGGATCGCCCTACCCCACAAGGACCCCTTCCGGGGCCGTCTTCAGTTACGTCCACCTGTACTGGGACGGCTCGACGGGCCGCAACTGCGCCGTCAACGTGAAGACGGGCAGCCTGTACGGGACCCCGAGCCTCACCGAGGTCAGCCTGAGCGAGTGCGCTGCCGGAGACACCCCTGGCGGCAACTGCGAACAGATCGCCGCAGACGGTGACAACAACATCTACAGCTACTACGCGGGGCCCGTCAGCGTGCCCGCCGCCGGCCACTGCATCGTGCTCGAGGCCTGGACCCTCGACGCCAGCCGCGCCAACGAGGCCGACCTGTTCATCGGCCCCTTCCACTGCTGAAGCCGCCTCACCCGCAGCTTCCGCCCCGACCGACTCGAAGACAGCGCGCCAGGCCCGCCGCCGGTCGGCACCGTGGGCGCGAACTCGACAACCCTGGAAGGGAAGTCCACGCCATGCACGCCATCGTCCGCAGGTTCGCACCGGCCGTGGCGGCCGTCGTCACCATGGCCGGCGCCGTCACGATCGGCGGCGCCGCCAGCGCCTCCGCCAGTGGCTGGGGCTGCTCCGGCAACGAGGTGAGCGGCTCGCCGTACCGGGTGTCCACCACGACGGGTTCCGTGTACAGCTACGTGCACCTCTTCTACGACCCGTCCTCGGGCAACAACTGCGCCGTCAACGTCAAGACGGGCAACCTGTACGGCACCCCGACGCTCACCAAGGTCAAGCTCAGCGTCTGCTCCGAGACCGCGCCCAGCATCAACTCCTGCAGCGGCTGGAACCTCCCCTCGCAGGAGGACCCGACCAACGACACCACGCTCTACTCCTACTACGCGGGCCCCGTCTCCGTCCCCGGCGCCGGCCACTGCATCGCGGTCTACGCCGAGACCGACCGCACCGCCAGCGACTACGCGACCTACTGGAGCGGCGCCTTCCACTGCGGCTGACCCGGCCCGACCCGGACGACCGCGGACGGTCCACGGCCACCGACCGCCCGCGCCCGACGGGCAATCCATGCAAGGCCGGGCCCGACACGCAGCGCGGGTGTGAACACAGCGAGAAACACGCCTGCCGACCAGCGCCACGCGCTCGCACAGGCTATGGCCCCTCAGCGGCACGGACTCTCGCCGGCTGCACCGCTCCCTGGCACCCGCCTCGCATCCAGTGCCGTGCTCGGCATGGCCGGACGCGCCAACGCCGACGCACCGCCGACCGGCGTCGAGGCCTGCCCCACCGGATCATTCCGCCTCTGGCACAACTCGCCCGGCGTGGGCCGGGGTTCCTTCGAGCACTGGATCCCCGGCTCGTACAACGACCTGAGCCAGTTCTCCATCCGAAACTGGGGCAACAACGGGTCGGGCTACGGCCTGACCGTCAACAGGAACGCCGCCTCGGCCGTGAACAACACCTCCTGCTCCTGGAACCTCAGCGTTCCTGCTGGGGCCCCGCCCGCCACCAGCTTCGGTATCCCGATCAACCAGGGATTCGCCGGCCGGCTTCCGGCCGCCGCCTACAACAACGCCGTTGCGATGTTCATTAACTGACGCTTCATCAGCCAGTTGTTCGTGCGACCGCTCGACACCCTGGCCGCCTGGCAACGCAGTTCCGGCGTCCAGCCGGAGTGATCCACCCGACACTATTCCGCTTGAAAGGACTTCGATTCGCATGCGTGCTCTCGTCCACAGGATCGCACCGGCCGTCGCGGCCGTCCTCACCATGGCCGGCGCCGTCACCGTCGCCGGCACGACCAGCGCCTCCGCCAGCGGCTGGGGCTGCTCCGGCAACGAGGTCAGTGGCTCGCCCTACCCCGTCAAGACCTCGGCCGGCGCCGTCTACAGCTACGTCCACCTCTTCTGGGACGGCTCCACGGGCAAGAACTGCGCCGTCAACGTCAAGACCGGCTCCCTCTACGGCACCCCGACGTGGACGCAGGTCATCGTCTACGAGTGTGCCGAGGACACCCCCGTCTCCTGCAATGCGATCAAGGAGGGCGACGACGGCAACAACTACAGCTACTACGCCGGGCCGGCGAGCGTCCCGGCCGTCGGCCACTGCGTCGTGGTGCAGGCGTGGACCGACGACACCGCCGGGAACGAGGCGAACTTCGCCGTCGGCCCGTTCCACTGCTGACCCGCAGACGCCGGGAGTCCGGCCGCCGGGCCGGCAGCCGGACTCCCGGCCGCGCGAACACATCCGCCGTGACCTTCTGCCGTCACCGCTCAAACGGCGCCGATGTCGGCCGCTCAGACATACTCGGGGAGTAAAAACATCCGAGCAAAGATCTGGACCGGCGCTGCGTCACTGGCGCTCACAGCGCCCGGTCCCGGCCACCACCAGCGACTCGACCTCGACCACCTGCACGGGCACCACCGCACGTGACGTCAGTTCCGGAAAGCTGCCGCCCTGGCCCGCACCCGACCACGACACAGACCAGTGCGCTGCAGGACGACTTCTCCGACCTCGCCGATCTCGACGCGGCAAACTGCTCGCCCCCGTCGTCGCGGACGCCCTCGGCTACCACGACAAGACCACCAGCCGCCTCCTCAGAGAAAGCGGCGGGACCTGGAGCCGATACGCCGCCGGCGACCACAGCCGGTCACCGTCCGGCTGGACGCCTCGGGGAGCTCACGAGGCCGACAACACCGTCATCCCCGTCCAGGCCAATCCCCCACGTCTGGCCATTTCCCCGGGGGAAGGCCGCTCTCAACCAGATGCAGGCGCCGAATGAGTTCCTCCAAGACCAGCTTGAGCGATGCCTTGTCGCCCTCAGTCGGAGCCATTGAGTTGGGGAAACCCTTCGCTCGTCGCTTCTCGCACCCCACTTCTTGGCCATCCCGAAGTGGGCTTGATTCGGTTGGTGGACAACCTGATTGGGGTGTCCACCAACCGAATCAAGCCCAGCCAGTCACGTGACTCGCTCCCGACGGCCCGGACCACAACGATCGGATCCTGCAGTTACTGCAGTGCGCGAGATTGGGTGCCGGGTGCAGCCGCGGCTCAGGCCCACTACCGAGTGGTCAGTGCACCCTCTCAATCCGTGTCATCAACCAGGCCCAGATAGACCGCCATATTTTTCATGAACCTGGACTTCTGAGTCGGCGCGGGGCGCTGATCCTTCCTGCCGGTGATCGCGGCTCGGAGTCGGACGCTGACTTCCGCGGCGGTTTTCGGCCGGCGTTCGGGGGCCTTTGCGAGTAGCTGCGCAACCAGGGTGTCCAGCGATGTGGGGGTACCGGGACGTCGGGCACTGGGAGGCTCGGGAACGCGGTTGACGTGGGCAAACATCAGAGCTGTCGTGGGCAGGTCCCCAAAGGGGGTGTTCCCGGTGAGAAGCTCGTAGAGTAGGCAGCCGAGCGAATACAGGTCGCCGCGGGCATCCTGGCGCCCGGTGTTGAAGCGCTCGGGCGGCATGTACGCGAGGGTGCCCATGATACTGGTACTTGTTGGACTGCTGGTGTCAAGACGCTTGGCGATGCCGAAGTCCAAGACCTTCACCCGGCCGTTGTCGGCGAGCATGACGTTGGCCGGTTTGAGGTCTCGGTGCACGATGCGGGCCTGGTGGGCCGCTGAGAGGGCGTCAGCGATCCTTACCCCCCATTTGACTGCCTGCGTGACAGTAGGCACCCCATCGTCATGCAGGACCTGGCTCAGGCTACGGCCGTGAACCAGCTCCATCACGAGGAAGAGTGAGCCGTCAGCGTCTTGGCCCAGGTCATGAACGGTGACGATACCGGGGTGGTTGAGTGATCCTGCGGTACACGCCTCGCGGAAGAGCAGGTCAGCAGCGTGCCCGCCCAGGTGAGTCTGCATCATCTTGACCGCGACGTGGCGACCAATGACGGCATCGCGGGCGGACCATACTTCGCCCATGCCGCCTCTGCCAAGCAGTTCTTGAAGCTCGTAGCGGCCTGCAATGAGCCATCCCACACCGCACCTCCACCAGATCCAGCTTCGGCATAGCTGTCGCCTTGAGGTGGATCCTATGCATTCGAGCGGCAAGGAAGTTGGGGCCGCAGCGGAATGATGGCCTGTGCTCGAACCCCAGCACGGGCGAGACCCAGGCAGCCGTAGGCAACTGTCCTGCCCCATGACCATCAGCAGCAGGCGCGGTGATCGTCAGAGTGGCCAGGAAGCATCCAGCCGCGCCGCCTGATCGCCTCGTGCACGTCGGCCAGGTATCGGCCTCGTCGATGAGGCGGGCGTCGGTGCGCGGAACTCTGACCGTGCGTCAGACCGCGGGCGGACAGCGAGAGCACCCTCTCGTCCACACCGGACAGGCGCCGCTGGCGCTTGCGGACCAGCTGCGGCTCGAACGAGCCCTCGCAGGCGCGGGGAACCTCGATCGCGACCGGGCCGACCTCGGGCAGCACCGTCTTCGACCGGGTGCCGTTGCGCGAGTTCCCGCTGCCCGCCCCGGCCGGATCGTGCTTCTCGTAGCCGAGGTGGTCCGTCGTCTCGCCTTCGAGAGCGGACTCCAGGATCCTCTTCGTCAGTTGCTGCAGCAGGCAGCCGGCGCCGGTGAGCTGCAGCCCGCTCGCACGGGCCCTGTCGACCAGCTGCCCGATCAACTGCCCGTCCAGCGCGCCCGGCTGCAACTCCACCGGCCGCACAGCCTCCATGGCCTCAGCCGAGACGGTTACTTCCTTCACCAGGTGCTTCTCCTTGATCGGGAGCTACACCGTTCTTTCTGCAGACCCGTAGGGCGCCGGCTGACCCTTTCGGTCCGAGCGGTGACCCGCGGAGTGGGCTTCGGCCGGCAGTGGCGCCGCTACGCCCCGGCCGGCCGCAGCTAGGTGAGGAGTGTCATCTCGTCGTCCGAGAGCCGCAGTGCGCCGGACGCCATGTTCTGCGCGAGGTGGTCCGGATCACCGGTGCCCGGGATCGCCAGCACGTGCGGCCCCTGCTGCAAGGTCCAGGCCAGCCGGACCTGTGCGACGGACACACCGTGCGCGCGGGCTACGGCGTACACCGCCTCGTGGTCGCTGGGGGCCGGACCCGCGTCGCGTCCAGGACCGGCGATCGCGAAGAACGGGACGAAGGCGAGGCCGAGTTCACCGCAGAGCCGCAGGAGCGCCCGGTCCTCGCCCGACGCACCGATCCCGTACGGGTTCTGCACGCAGACGACCGGGGCGATGGCCCGGGCCTCGGCCAGTTGCTCGGACGTGACGTTGGAGATGCCGAGGTGGCGGATGAGCCCGGCATCGCGCAGTTCGGCCAGAGCGCCGAAGTGCTCGCCGATCGAGCCGGCCCGCCGGCTCGGTGGCACGCGCAGGTTCACCACGTCCAGGTGATCGCGGCCGAGTTGGCGCAGATTCTCCTCGACCTGGCCGCGCAACTGCGCCGGCGCGGCCCACCACCACGCGCCCGAGGGATCGCGACCCGGCCAGACCTTGGTGGTGATGACCAGGTCCTCCGGGTACGGCGCCAGTGCCCGGTTGATCAGCTCGTTGGCGGAGCGCGTCGCCGAGAAGTAGAAGGCGGCGGTGTCGATGTGGTTCACACCGAGCTCGATCGCCCGACGGAGCACGCCGATCGACCGATCGCGGTCACGCGGCACGCCGCGGTCGAAGGGGGCGGTACCCGTCAGCCGCATCGCGCCGAACCCGACGCGATGGACGGTCCGGTCGCCAAGTTGCCAAGTACCCATGGCAGGATGGGTGTTCGTCTGTTGGCTCATAACGCGGATCTCATCTTGCGGCTTGGAACAACGAACCGATGGGTGGGGCGCGGCGCGTTCAGGTCGCTCGGCAGGGCGAGGACCTCGAAGCGGGTCCACCGGTGTCGAGCCGGGCGGGCCCCGGGCATGAAAAAAGCCTCCTCGGCGGATCGGAATCCACACCGAGAAGGCTCACGTGATGACCAGCATTCTAGGGCCTGTCTGACAATTCGCGTCGGATCAGGCCGGGTCGTTCGGTGCGTGCTCTCGGCGTGCGGCAGGAACGCCCTCGTAGCGGAGCTACTTGGGCGTTTCGGCCGTGCGGCGAGAGTGGGTGCCGGGCGGGCCGGACCCGGCGGGAATGGTCAGACAGGCCCTAGCAGGGCAGGGCGTCCACCAGCAGGTCATCGATGGCGCGGGCGCTGCGCGACAGCCTCGCCTCCCGTCTCCTCGACGGAAAGGACATCACCAGCACCCCGGTGCAGCCGGCGCAGGCCGTGGAGGGTGGGCAGGAGCAGGACGCGCTGACATGCCTGGGTGGGCTCGTTGTCGAGGGGCACGGACGTCACCCCGGGGCTGTCCTTCCGGCGCGGTGTGCGCCGGGGCGAGGTCGGCGGACCGGGGTCGGCGGACCGGGTTCAGCTGTGCCGAGGGCCTTCGGTGCCGGGCCGTTGGGAGGCCCGGCCGGTCCAGACGGGTTCCAGCTCCGCCCAGGCGCGTTGCCAGGCCGTGTCGGCACGGCGGTCCAGCGATCGCAGGCGCAGGCCCAGGCCGCAGGCGATGAGGGCGAACAGGATGCCCGCGGCGAGCAGGCCGACGACGACGGCGTCGGAGGCGAGGTCGGCGATGCTGGCCGGGGCGGTGGCCGGGCGGCCGGTGTCGGCGACCCAGATGCTGACGGTGGAACCCGCCCCTGCCTGTCGGCCGATGCCCACGGTGCCGGTCTGCTGCTGCCCGGCGGGGTACGTCCACGTGGCGGTGGCCCGGTACTGGGGGGCTTCGGTGCCGGTCCTGTCGGTCGTGGTGCTGGTCGAGGTGAGCAGGACGGCGTCCAGGTGGTGCAGGCGGGCAGCTGCCGCAGCGGCACGGTGCTCACGCGAGTCGAACGAGGTCCACCCGGCGGTGGCACCGAGCACGAGGGCCATAGTGCCGGCGACGGCGGCGACGAGCCGGGCCCGGCTGCGGGCCCGGTCCACCGGTCGGGCCAGCTCATTGCGCTCGCCACCGAGCGCCCGGCGCAGGCTGCGGTGCCACGGACGGATGGGACGGGTGCGCGGCGTGCGGGTCATTGGCGGACTGCCCTTCGGTGACCGGTCGGGAGAGGACGGGAGGGGACGAAAGAGGACGGGCGGGCTCAGGTGCGCGGGATCACCGCGCCGGGCGCGGCGAGGTGGTGGAGCACGGCGTGGGCGACGGGGCCGAGCCGCACGCCCCGGGAGTGGCGGTCGTGGCGGCCATGGCGGCCATGGCGGCCGTCGACGACCAGGCCTTGGCCCGGTCCTCCGTCGAGAACTCTGTCGGAGGCGATCGGCTCGGCCCAGGGACCGAGGGGGTCCTGGAGAGGGCCAGTGGTCCCTGAACGGCCCCGGACCCCGGGCAGCCGGGAGCCCCGGGACCAGTGGGTCGTGGGGAGGGGACGGGTGGCGCCGTGATCAGGGTCCGATGGTCCCTGGGGTGACCGGCGGCCGCGGCCCCAGGATCGTCACCGTGAGCGACGGACGCACCGGTGTCCGCCTCCCGGACGCATCGCAGAGGAGCACCAGATGTCCGTACACGGTCGCGGAAGACCACCGCAGGGCACGGCGGTTGACGGAACCGCAGGGGCAGGGAGCGGCTTCGGGCTGCCCGCCGCGACCGCGCTGGTGGTCGGCAGCGTCATCGGTACCGGGGTGTTCGCGCTGCCGTCCGCGCTCGCGCCCTACGGGCCGATCGCACTGGTGGCGTTCGTGCTGGTGACGATCGGCGCGCTGGCGCTGGCGCTGGTCTTCGGGCGGTTGTCGCAGCGGGTGCCGGGCAGTGGCGGACCGTACGTCTACGCCCGGGAGGCGTTCGGCGAGTTCGCCGGGTTCCTGACCGCCTGGTCGTACTGGATCACCGCCTGGGCCGGGAACGCGGCCATCGCGGTCGCCTGGGTCGGGTACGTCGAGGTGTTCGTCAACAAGGGCCACCACACCTGGGGTTCGGTCGGGATCGCGTTGGCGGGGCTGTGGCTGCCGGCGATCGTCAACCTGACCGGGGTGCGCACCATCGGCGCCTTCCAGGTGGTGACCACGGTGCTGAAGTTCCTGCCGCTGGCGTTCATGGCGACCGCCGGCCTGCTGTTCGTGAAGTCCGGGAACTTCGGGGCCTTCAACGCGAGCGGCGGCTCGGCGCTGGGCGCCGTGTCGGCCGCCGGTGCGATCGCGCTGTTCAGCTACATCGGCCTGGAGACCGCGTCGGTGGCCGCCGGCCGGGTCCGGGAGCCGGAGCGGAACGTGCGACGGGCCACCGTGTACGGCACGCTGGCCTGCGCCGCGATCTACCTGCTCGGCACCCTGGCGGTCTTCGGGACCGTCCCGCACACCCGCCTCGGCTCCGCCACCGCGCCGTTCACCGACGCCATGAACACCATCGCGGGCGGCCACTGGGCCGGCAACCTGGTCGCGGTCGCGGCGATCGTCTCCGGACTCGGCGCGCTGAACGGCTGGACCCTGATCTGCGCCGAGATGCCGATGGCGGCCGCCCGCGACGGGCTCTTCCCCACCGCCTTCACCGGCACTCGTGGGAGCGGCGAGGTGCCGGTCTTCGGCATCGTCTCGGCCACCGTCCTGGCCTCGGTGCTGACCGTGGTCAGCTACACCCGGTTCACCAAGGTCTTCACCGAGATCGTGCTGCTGAGCGTGCTCACCGCCGTCGTCCCGTACCTGCTCTCGGCCGCGGCCCAGCTGTACTGGCTGGTGGTGCACGGCCGTCAGGAGCTGGAGCGGCGGCGCTTCGCCCGCGACGCCACGGTTGCGGTGCTCGCCCTCGCCTTCTCGTACTGGTCGATCCAGGGCAGCGGCTACCAGACCGTCTACTACGGCCTGTTCACCATCCTGCTCGGCATCCCGGTCTACATCTGGCTGAAGCGCCCGACCACCACGGCCCGAACCGCTGCCTCGACCGGACCGGCCGGGGCCGAGCCCGCGGACCCCACCGCGGCGCCCCTGCCGAAGGCGACGGCGGCGCCCCTGCCCAAGGCGGCTCGCGCCGCCCGCCCGGTGGGCCTGCCGACCGTCCTGCGCCGTGCACTGACCACGCGTCACCAGCACTGAAACCCCGAGGAGCACCCCCGTGTCCACCCTGCGTGTCGAATCCGAGGCAGGCCGCCTGCGCCAGGTGATCCTGCACCGCCCGGGCCTGGAACTGTCCCGGCTGACCCCGCGCAACGTCGACGGCCTGCTCTTCGACGACATCCTGTGGGCCAAGCGCGCCCGCGAGGAGCACGACGCCTTCGCCCAGGTGCTGCGCGACCACGGCGTGCGCGTCCACCACTACGCCGACCTGCTCGCCGAGACGCTCGACCTCGCTCCGGCCCGGGCCTGGCTGCTGGGCCAGGTCGTCACCCCGGCCACCGTCGGCCCCGCCCTGGTGGAACCGCTCCACGAGCTGTGCCTGCAGCTCGACGGCAAGACCCTGGCCGAGTACCTGATCGGCGGCGTCCTCAAGGACGACCTGCCGCTGCGCACCCCGCCCAGCCTGGCCTGGCAGACGCTCGGCGAGCAGGACTTCGCGCTGCCGCCGCTGCCCAACCACCTCTTCCCGCGCGACAACTCGTGCTGGATCGGCGGACGCTACAGCCTCAACCCGATGGCCCGCCCGGCCCGCCGCCGCGAGACCCTGCACACCGCCGCGATCTACCGCTTCCACCCGCTGTTCGCGCAGGCCCCGCCCCCACTGCTCGACGGCACCGGCACGGCCCCCGGCCTGAGCCTGGAGGGCGGCGACGTGCACGTGCTCGCACCGGGCGTGGTCATGGTCGGGATGGGAGAGCGCACCACGGCCCAGGCCGTCGAAACCCTGGCCCAGCAACTGTTCCTGACCAACACCGCGCACCGGCTGATCGCGGTGCGGCTTCCGGAGAGCCGCGCGTTCATGCACCTGGACACCGTCCTGACGATGATCGACCGCGACACCTTCGCCGTCTACCCGGGCCTGGCCGACCGGCTGCGCTCCTGGACCCTCGTCCCCGCCCCCGAGCGCCCCGCCGGCTTCGACGTCGGCGCCGACAGCGACCTCGCCGCCTCCCTCGCCGAGGCGCTCGGCCTGGACAAGGTCCGCTTTCTGTCCGCCGAGCAGGACGTGCGGGCCGCCGAGCGCGAGCAGTGGGACGACGGCAGCAACTTCCTGGCCCTGGAGCCCGGCGTGGTCGTCGGGTACGAGCGCAACACCACCACCAACACCTACCTGCGCAGGCAGGGCATCGAGATCGTCACCATCGCCGGCTCCGAGCTGGGCCGCGGCCGCGGCGGCCCGCGCTGCATGAGCTGCCCCGTCCAGCGCGATCCCGCCAACTGACCTGCTGGGAGAGAACCATGACCACCGACCTGCACGGCCGGCACTACCTGCGCGAACTCGACTTCACGGCCGCCGAGATCCACCACCTGCTGGACCTCGCCGCCGACCTCAAGGCCGCCCGTGCGGCCGGCACCGAGCGCCGGCAGCTCACCGGCAGGCGCCTCGCGCTGATCTTCGAGAAGAACTCCACCCGCACCCGCTGCGCCTTCGAGGTGGCCGCCGCCGACCAGGGCGCCACCACCACCTTCCTCGGCCCCGACAGCTCCCACCTCGGCCACAAGGAGTCGGTGGCCGACACCGCCCGGGTGCTCGGGCGGATGTACGACGCGATCGAGTACCGGGGCTTCGCCCAGGACACCGTCACCGAACTCGCCACCCACGCCGGGGTTCCGGTCTACAACGGCCTCACCGACGAGTGCCACCCCACCCAGAGCCTGTGCGACGTGTTCACCATGCGCGAGCACAGCCGCCGGCCGCTGGAGCAGATCTCCTTCTGCTACCTGGGCGACGCCCGCAACAACACCGCCCACTCGCTCCTGGTGATGGGCAGCCTGCTCGGCATGGACGTGCGGATCGCCGCCCCGCGCGAGCTGTGGCCGGATCCGCTGCTGGTCGCCGAGGCCCTGCTGCTCGGGCAGCGGAGCGGCGCCCGCTTCACCCTCACCGACCAGGTCGAGGACGCGGTGCGCGGCGCCGACTACCTCTGCACCGACGTCTGGGTCTCGATGGGCGAGGACCACGCCCGGTGGAAGGAGCGCATCGACCTGCTGCTCCCGTACCAGGTCAACGCCGGGACCATGGCCGCCACCGGCAACCCGGACACCGCCTTCCTGCACTGCCTGCCTGCCCTGCACGACCGGCGCACCGACCTGGGTGCCGAACTCGCCGCCGAACACGGGCTGGAGGGCCTGGAGGTCACCGACGAGGTCTTCGAGTCGCCGGCCTCCCTGGTCTTCACCCAGGCGGAGAACCGCATGCACACCATCAAGGCGATCCTCGTCGCCACTCTCGGGAGGGACTGACCATGCGCATCGTCGCCGCCCTCGGCGGAAACGCCCTGCTCCAGCGGGGCGAACGGCCCGACGCCGCCGTCCAGCAGCACCACGTCCACGACGCCGCCCGGTCACTGGCCGAACTCGTCCTCGCCGGACACGAACTCGTGATCACGCACGGAAACGGGCCGCAGATCGGCCTGCTCGCCGTCGAGAGCGAGGGCGACCCGGCCCTGACCGTCCCCTACCCGTTGGACGTCCTCGGCGCGCAGACCCAGGGCATGATCGGCACCCTGCTCGCCCGCGAACTCGTCGGCCGCCTGCCCGGCCGCGCCGTCACCGCACTGATCACCCACACCGAGGTCGACCCCCACGACCCCGCCTTCAAGCATCCCGACAAGTTCATCGGCGGCCGACTCACCGAGCACCAGGCCAGGATGATGGAGCTCGACCGCGGCTGGACCTGTGCCCGCGACGGTGGCCACCTGCGCCGCACCGTCCCCTCGCCGCTGCCGGTGGCGGTCACCGAGGTGCCCGCCATCCGCGCCCTGCTGGCGACCGGAGCCGTCGTGATCGCCGCCGGCGGCGGCGGCGTCCCGGTCGTCCGCAACCCGGACACCGGCCAGCTGCGGGGTGTGGAGGCCGTGGTCGACAAGGACCGCACCGCCGCCCTGCTGGCCGAAGAGCTCAGCGCCGACGCCCTGTTGATCCTCACCGACGTCACCCACGTGTTCACCCGCTTCGGTGCGGCCCACCCCGGCCCGCTCACCACCGTCACCCCCGGCCGGCTGCACGAGCTGGACCTGCCCGACGGCTCGATGCGCCCCAAGGCCGAGGCCGCCGCCGCCTTCGCCGAACGCACCGGCAACCTCGCCGCCATCGGCCCGCTGGACGATGCCCTCGGGGCCCTCCTCGGCACCACCGGCACCACCGTCCGCGCACGGCCCGCACCGCACGACCGGGGAGCTGCGGCGCTGCCGACGGGACCCTCGGCGCACGGCCCGGCCGCACCGCCCGCGGCAGTCCGAACCCACCAGGAAAGGGAACTGTGATGAACCGTCTGCAGACCGGGCCGGCCACCGAGGTCCTGGTGGAGACCCGCGGCGAGGTCACCTCGGCCGCGCCCGACTACGCGAGGGCGAAGATGCTCGCCGTGCTGGGCAGGTTGGACGAGCCGGTCCTCGCCGCCCGGGTGAAGCTCACCCAGGAGGCCAACCACGCGATGGCGAAGCCCTCGCTCGCCCAGGCCGTTGTCGACCTGAACGGCAGGCCGGTGCGGGCGCACGTGGCCGCTGCCACCATGCAGGAGGCCGTCGACCTGCTCCAGGACCGCCTGAACTCCCGGATCGCCCGCCTCCGCCACCACCGCGACCACCACGCGAGCGCACCGGCGGCCTTGCAGGACGGCACCCGGCACGAGCACCGCCCGCAGCACCACGCCCGCAGTACGCCGGAGCGGCGGATCGTCCGGCACAAGTCCTACAGCCTGGCGCGGCAGACGGCCTGGGAAGCCGTGTTCGAGCTGGAGGCGATGGACTACGACTTCCACCTGTTCACCGACGCGGCGAGCGGCTACGACAGCGTGGTCCACCGTGACCGGGCCGACGACGGGTACCGGCTGGCCACCACCGGCCCCCTGGACGAGCCGGTGCCGGGCCTGCCGATGAGCACCGTCGGTGTGCCGCGGCTCGCTGTCGCCGAGGCCGTGGCGCGGCTGGACCTGGGCGGTCTGCCGTTCATGTTCTTCACCGACGTCGCCACCGGCCACGGCAACGTGCTGTACCACCGCTACGACGGCCACTACGGCCTCATCACCCCCGTGCTGTAGGGGGCGGGGGTCCGGCCCGGCGACCGTGGGGGTTCGACCGGGCACGAAGTGCGGAGCCGGGGACGGTGTGGGGCCGTCCCCGGCTCTCGCGTACCCGCTCCGCAGCCGAGCCGGCTTGCCTCGCGGGTGCTGCCTCGTCGACCCGCAGGGTTGCCTGCAGCGTGCATCGGCGGCGCACCTCCGGCTTTCCGTGCCGGGGGTGCGCCGCCGCGCTGTGACCAGGTCGGGCCCGGAGCCGGTGGGGTGCCGGCGCGTGGGACGGGCGGGACTCGACCCGACGTCGGGGTGTTCAGGCGAAGGCGGTCCGCAGGGCCCGCAGGACTGTGGCGGGTTCGGTCAGGGCGTGGTGGACCGGTGGGACGGGCAGGTCGAGGCCCAGCAGCCGGTAGACGGCGTGCATGGCGCCGCGCACGGAGTACTCGACGGTGAAGACAACGTCCTCGGGGATCTCGACGTACTGGCCGAGGAAGGCGAAGTTGCGGGCGCCGTGCGGGATCACGCGGGGGCGGTCGTGCACGGTGCGCGGGGCGAACTGGCTGGTGATGTAGGGCATCATCACGGTGGTGACGGTGGTGGTGGCGCGGACCTCGTCGGCGATGTCGTCGAAGCCGAGCTGGCCGAGGAGTTCGGTGAGGATCTCCTGCCCGGTGCAGTCGGCCATGGCCTTGCCGGTGTACTGGCCGGGGGTGTCGCCGAACAGGCCGTAGCCCCACAGGGTGAACACGTCGTCCGGCTGGCCGGCGAAGTGCGGCGGGCGCGGGACGACGACCGACATCAGCCACGGGGAGTCCTTGAACGTCATCAGGGCGCCCGTGCCGGGCGTGTTGCCGCTGAACTCCTCGATCCGCCCGAGCAGGGCGGGGCTGCGCATGGTGAGGGTGAACGACTCCCAGGCGGCTTCGGGGATGCTGCCGTTGAAGACGGCGGGCCGGCCGAAGTCGGGGGCCTTGCGGGCCAGGGTCTCCCAGAGTGTCCAGCTGCCGTCGCGCTTGTCGCGGACCAGCTCGGGCGCGGCGTGGTCGTCGCCGTAGGCGGCATCGGCGGTCATCGAGCCGAGGGTGATGAACGCGAGGTCGAGGTCGGCGAGGTCGACCTCCTCGCGGCGGCCCTCGCGGTCCAGGTGCAGGCGCCTGGCGCGGCGGATGCCGTCCTGCTCGGTGAAGTCGACGTCGGTGACGGTGACACCGTGCTCGAAGCGCACCCCGCGCTCCGCCAGCCAGTCGGTGAGCGGGCGGACGATGGAGTCGTACTGGTTGAGGCGGGTGCGGCGCACGCCGGCCAGGGTGTGGATGCGCGGGAACTCCTGGAGGAAGCGCAGCAGGTACCGCTTGAGCTCGATGGCGCTGTGCCAGTTCTGGAAGGCGAAGGTGGTGCGCCACATCGCCCAGAAGTTCGTGCTGAAGAAGTGCTCGGAGAAGAAGTCGTCGATCCGGCGGGCACTGATCACCGACTCGGGCAGGACCAGCAGCCGGGTCAGCTCCAGCCGGTCGCGGGCATCGAGGCCCAGGCGCGCGGCGTCGATGATGCGGTGGTCGGCGTCGATCAGCCTGGCCCGGGCGTCGGTGGGCCAGTCCCGGTTGAAGTCGGCGATCTCCTGGCGGACGGAGACCTTCGGGTCGTCCAGGGTGGGGATCGTTTCCAGGAGGTTCCACAGGCAGGTGTACGCCTCGTCCTCCAGCATCCGCCCACCCCGGGTCACGTACGCCTGCTCCGGTGAGCCCCGGCCGTCGAGCGAGCCGCCTGCCAGCGGGAGCTGTTCCATGATGCGGATGTTCTCGCCGGGGACGTCGCCGTCGCGGATCAGGAAGGCCGCGGCGGCCAGTGCGGCGATCCCGCCGCCGACCAGGTACGCCTTCGTCTCACGTCCGCTGTCGATCATGTCGTGTTCCGTTCGTCCGCTGGGTGCGCCCCCGCGGCGGTCGGCAGGGGTGCCGCCAGCCTCCGGCCGCAGTGGCGGCGCGCGCGTGGGGCCGGCGGCCCCGCTCCCAGGGCCGTTGGTCCTCCGTCAGGCGCTTCGCCGCGCGCCCCCGGACAGGACCGGGAGGGCCCTGGTGGGCCGGAAGTCCTTCGTTCGGCCGCCCGCGACGGCCCGGTCGGCCCTGTGCCCGGGCGGGTGCGGGGCGTGACGATGGAGGGGTCAGCCACACCCGGTTCCCGAGGAGCCCGCCGCCATGCCCGTGACCGCCGATCCGACCACCGCAGAGCCGACCGAGTCCGACCTGCGGGCGCTCGACGCCCACTGGCGGGCCGCCAACTACCTGGCGGCCGGTCAGATCTACCTGATGGCCAACCCGCTGCTGCGCGAGCCCCTGCGGCCCGAGCACATCAAGCCCCGCCTGCTCGGGCACTGGGGGACCTCGCCCGGCTTGAACCTGGTGTACACCCACCTGAACCGGGTGATCTCCGGGCGCGACCTGGACGCCGTCTGCGTCTGGGGGCCGGGCCACGGCGGCCCGGCCGTGCTGGCCGGCTCCTGGCTGGACGGCAGCTACACCGACACCTACCCGTCCGTCACCCGGGACGCCGAGGGCATGGCGAAGCTGTTCCGGCAGTTCTCCTTCCCCGGCGGGGTGCCCAGCCACGTCGCCCCCGAGACCCCCGGCTCGATCCACGAGGGCGGCGAGCTCGGCTACGCCCTCTCCCACGCCTACGGGGCCGCCTTCGACAACCCCGGGCTGCTGGTCGCCTGCGTGATCGGCGACGGAGAGGCGGAGACCGGACCGCTGGCCGCCTCCTGGCACAGCGACAAGTTCCTCGACCCGGTGCACGACGGCGCGGTGCTGCCGGTCCTGCACCTGAACGGCTACAAGATCGCCAATCCCACGGTGCTCTCCCGGCTGCCCGAGGCCGAACTCGACGCCCTGCTGCGCGGCTACGGCCACGACCCGCTGTACGTCACCGGAGACGACCCGATGGCCGTGCACCGCGCGATGGCCGTCGCCATGGACACCGCCCTCGACCGGATCGCCGCCGTCCAGCACGAGGCCCGCACCGACGGCTCCACCCGGCGCCCGCGCTGGCCGATGATCGTCCTGCGCACTCCGAAGGGCTGGACCGGCCCGCGGGAGGTGGACGGTGTGCCCGTCGAGGGCACCTGGCGGGCCCACCAGGTCCCGCTGGACCAGGTCCGCGACAACCCCGCCCACCTGGCGCAGCTGGAGGCCTGGCTGCGCTCCTACCGCCCCGAGGAGCTGTTCGACGAGCACGGGCGGCCCACCGCACCAGTCCTCGACTGCCTTCCCGAGGGCCGCCGCCGTCTCGGCGCCAACCCGCACGCCAACGGCGGCCTGCTGCTGCAGGACCTGCCCCTGCCCGCCCTGGAGCGCTACGCCGTCCCGGTCGACAAGCCCGGCACCACCCTGCACGAGCCCACCCGCGTCCTCGGCGACCTGCTCGAACAGCTGATGGCCGACACCGCGCGGCGCCGCGACTTCCGCCTGGTCGGGCCGGACGAGACCGCCTCCAACCGGCTCCAGGCCGTCTACGGCGCCACCGGCAAGGCCTGGCAGGCCGACACCCTGCCGGTCGACGAGCACCTGGCCCGCGACGGCCGGGTACTGGAGATCCTCTCGGAGCACACCTGCCAGGGCTGGCTGGAGGGCTACCTCCTCACCGGCCGACACGGCCTGTTCTCCTGCTACGAGGCGTTCGTCCACATCGTCGACTCGATGGTCAACCAGCACATCAAGTGGCTGCGCACCACCCGGCAGATCCCCTGGCGCGCCCCGATCGCCTCCCTCAACTACCTGCTCACCTCGCACGTCTGGCGCCAGGACCACAACGGCTTCTCCCACCAGGACCCCGGGTTCGTCGACCACGTCCTCAGCAAGAGCCCCGAGGCCGTGCGCGTCTACTTCCCGCCGGATGCCAACACCCTGCTCGCCACCGCGGACCACGTGCTGCGCAGCCGCGACTACGTCAACGTGGTGGTCGCGGGCAAGCAGCCCTGCTTCGACTGGCTGAGCCTGGAGGAGGCCCGCGCCCACTGCGCGCGCGGAGCCGGGATCTGGGAGTGGGCCGGCAGCGACGACGGCAGCGTCGAGCCGGACGTGGTGCTGGCCTGCGCCGGTGACGTGCCGACCCAGGAGGTGGTCGCCGCCGCACAGCTGCTGCGCCGTCACCTGCCGCAGCTGCGGGTGCGCGTGGTGAACGTGGTCGACCTGGCCCGGCTGATGCCCGCCGAGGAGCACCCGCACGGGATGCCCGACGCCGAGTTCGACGCCCTGTTCACCCGGGACAGGCCGGTGGTCTTCGCCTACCACGGCTACCCGTGGCTGATCCACCGGCTCGCCTACCGCCGAACCGTCCACCCGCAGTTGCACGTGCGCGGCTACAAGGAGTCCGGCACCACCACCACGCCCTTCGACATGGTGGTGCGCAACGACCTCGACCGCTACCGCCTGGTCATGGACGTCATCGACCGCGTCCCCGGCCTGGCCGTCCGGGCCGCCGCCGTCCGGCAGGCCATGGCCGACCAGCGGAGCCGGCACCACGACTGGATCCGCGAACACGGCACCGACCTGCCCGAGATCGCGGACTGGCAGCCGGGCCGCTGACCCGGATCCGGACCGAAGGCGCTCCGCCCGAGGGGACGATCGCCAAGGACCCGGCCGTCACGGTCGGCATCGACGGATCCGAAGCCCGCCCGGCGCCCGCCGAGTGGTCCGCCGAGTGGGCCGCCTGCGAGGCGCTGCTGCGTGGCCGCACGCCGCACCTGCTGCACGCCCTGCCCCTGGTGCCGCACCTGCTCCCCCGGTGGAGCCTGCAGCACGCCGACTGCCCGGTGGCAGTCGTACCCGAGGCGTCGCAGCAGCCTCCGACCGGGACCTTCGGAACCGGTCGGGGGCTGCTCGGCCTCTGTGGCCGGCCGTCGCCGGCCGCGAGCCTGTCCGTCAGACACCAGGTCGCGCACATCCGTTCGCGACCACCACGAGGTCGCGCACATCGGTTCGCGACCCAGGACGAAGGAGGTCGTGATCATGTCTCACGCTGTCGTGGTGGGGGTCGACGGATCGGCGCGGAGCGCGGCCGCGGCCGAGTGGGCGGCCCAGAAGGCCCACCGGAGCGGTCGTGCGTTGCGGATGATCCACGTCGGCGGGGAGGAGCCGGCGTTCTCGGCGGTCCCCCGGGACCCGGCGCCGACGCTGCCCCGGCCGGTGCTCGAATTGCGGGACCACCTCGCGGGCGTGCTGCCGGGCCTGGAGATCTCCTGCGAGCACGTCCCCGGCCACCCGGCCTACGCGTTGGTTGCCGCCGGGGACCGGGAGGGCCTGCTGGTGCTCGGTTCGCGCGGGCTCGGCGGGCTCGCCGGACTGCTGGTCGGGTCGGTCGCGCTGCGCGTGGCGGCGCACGCGGCCTGCCCCGTGGTTCTGGTCCCGGTGGGAACGGAGGGCGGCGGCGCGGCATCCGACGTGGTGGTGGGGGTGGACGGTGCCCGGCCCGCTGCGGAGGTGCTCGCCTTCGCCCTGGAGCAGGCCGCCGAGCGGGGCGTCGGGCTGCGCCTGGTGGAGAGCCGGAACCTGTCGACCGGACGGTATGTGACGGCAGCTCCGACAGACTCGCCGGACATTGCGGAGGCTCTGGCCATGGCTGCGCTGGTCCGGCTCCAGGACGCGCTGGCACCTTGGCGGGAGAAGTTCCCCGACGTGCGCGTCGCGGCCGAGGTGACGGGCCGGCCGGCCGGGAAGGCCCTGGTGGAGGCATCTCGCAGCGCTTCGTTGGTGGTTGTGGGCCGGCGGACCCCGAGGATCGGGCCGGCCGTGCCCGGGCTGGGCGCCGTGGCCCACGCGGTCCTGCACCACGCGCACAGCCCGGTCGCGGTGGTGCCGCACGCCTGACCGGCAACGCGACAGTGGCCGTGGCAGGACCGACACCAGGTCCCGCCACGGCCGCTGTCGCGTCCGGCCCCGGGGCGTTGGTGCACCGGCAGCCGTCGGACGAGGGACCTTCGACCCGCTGGGAGTGCCCCAACGGCCGCCGCCCCGAAGCGTGTCGTTCGGGAAGGCTGTGAGGAGCAGCGGGAGCGATGCCCGCCGGCGCACGATCCCCGGATGACGAACCGAAAGGTGGTCCCGCCATGCCCCGCCGCCCACAGGCCGAGGAACCGAATCCTCCCGTCCCCGCCCCGGCCAGCACCACCGCCGTCGACGCCTTGGTCGCCGACGCGCTGACGGCCCTTCAGGAGTACGCGGACTTCACCCAGGAGCAGGTCGACCACATCGTCAAGAAGGCGTCCCTGGCCGCACTGGCGCAGCACACCGGCCTCGCGGCGCTGGCCGTGGAGGAGACCGGGCGCGGCCTGTTCGAGGACAAGGCGGTCAAGAACGTCTTCGCCTGCGAGAACGTCACCCACGTGATGGCCCGGACGAAGACCGTCGGAGTGGTCCGCCGGGACGAGATCGACGGGATCGTGGAGATCGCCGAGCCGGTCGGCGTGGTCGCGGGCATCACCCCGGTCACCAACCCCACCTCCACCACGGTCTTCAAGTGCCTGCTGGCGCTGAAGACCCGCAATCCGATCGTGTTCGCCTTCCACCCCTCGGCGCAGCGCTGCTCGGCGCAGGCGGCCCGGATCGTGCGGGACGCCGCGGTGGCCGCCGGAGCGCCCGCGTCCTGCATCCAGTGGATCGAGACGCCGTCGATGGCGGCCACCCACGCCCTGATGCACCACCCGGACGTGGCCACCATCCTGGCGACGGGCGGCAACGCGATGGTCCGGGCCGCGTACTCCTGCGGCAAGCCGGCCCTCGGGGTCGGCGCCGGCAACGTCCCCGCCTACGTCGAGCGGAGCGCCGACCTGAAGCGGGCCGTCAACGACATCGTGCTGTCGAAGACCTTCGACAACGGCATGATCTGTGCCTCCGAGCAGGCCGTCGTCCTGGACGCCGAGGTCCGCGACGCCGCGCTCGGCGAGTTCCGCACGCTGATGGCGCATCACGCGAGTGCCGAGGAGAAGGTGCTGCTGGAGCGGTACCTGTTCCCCGCCGACGACGGGGGCTCCTCCTGCGCCGGCGAGCGGCTGAACGCGGACGCGGTGGGCCGCAGCGCCCACGAGATCGCCGCGGCGGCCGGGTTCGAGGTGCCGGCCGGCACCTCGGTGATCCTGGTGGACGTGGAGCGGGTCGGGCCCTCGGAGCCGCTGACCCGGGAGAAGCTGTGCCCGGTGCTGGCCGTGCTGACCGCGGCCTCGCGCCGCGAGGGCGTCGAACTTGCCGCGGCAATGGTGGAGTTCAACGGGCTGGGGCACTCGGCGGCGGTGCACACCGAGGACGCGGCGTTCGTCGAGGAGTTCGGCCACGCGGTCAAGGCGTGCCGGATCATCTGGAACGCGCCCAGCTCGCAGGGCGGCATCGGGGACGTGTACAACGCCTTCCTGCCCTCGCTCACGCTCGGCTGCGGGAGCTACGGGCACAACTCGGTGGCCGGGAACGTCTCGGTGCTGAACCTGCTGAACATCAAGCGGATCGGGCGGCGCAACACCAACATGCAGTGGTTCAAGGTCCCCCCGAAGATCTACTTCGAGCGCAACAGCATCAAGTACCTGGCCAGCATGCCGAACGCCCACCGGATCGTCGTCGTGACCGACCGGACCATGGTGGAGATCGGCCACCTGGAACGGATCCGCGGCATCCTGGACCGCCGCCGGGAGCCGGTCGAGGTCCGGGTGGTCGACTTCGTCGAGCCCAATCCGAGCATCGACACCGTCCGGCGGGGCGCGGAGCTGATGCGCGCGTTCCGGCCCGACACCATCGTGGCGCTCGGCGGCGGCTCGCCGATGGACGCGGCCAAGGTGATGTGGCTGATGTACGAGCACCCGGAGGTCGACTTCGCCGACCTGAAGGAGAAGTTCTTCGACATCCGCAAGCGCGCCTTCACCTTCCCCGACCTGGGTGAGAAGGCGAAGCTGGTGTGCATCCCGACCACCTCGGGCACCGGGGCCGAGGTGACCCCGTTCGCGGTGATCACCGACACCGCCACCGGCCAGAAGTACCCGCTCGCCGACTACGCGCTCACCCCGAGCGTGGCCATCGTCGACCCGGCGCTGACCACCCACCTGCCCAAGGCCGTCACCGCCGACACCGGATTCGACGCGCTCACCCACTGCATCGAGACCTACGTCTCGGTCTACGCCAACGACTTCACCGACGGCCTGGCCCTGCACGGCATCCGGCTGATCTTCGACAACCTGGAGCAGGCCGTCACCGAGGGCCCGACCAACCCCGCCGCGCGGGAGAAGATGCACAACGCCGGCACGATCGCCGGCATGGCCTTCGGCTCGGCCTTCCTCGGCGTCGTGCACGCCATGGCACACACCCTGGGCGCGACCTTCCACGTCGCCCACGGCCGCACCAACGCGCTGCTGCTGCCCCACGTGATCCGCTACAACGGCACGGCCCCGGCCAAGGTCACCAGCTGGCCCAAGTACCGCAGCTACGTGGCTCCCGAGCGCTACCAGGCCATCGCCCGGATGCTCGGACTGCCGGCCGACACCCCCGGGCAGGGCGTCGAGTCGCTGGCTGCCGCCGTCGAGGAACTGCGCGACCGGGTGGGCATCCCGCGCTCCTTCAAGGAGGTCGGCGTCGACGAGACGGCCTTCCTGGCGGCCCTGCCGCAGCAGGCGATGAACGCCTACGAGGACCAGTGCGCCCCGGCGAACCCCCGGATGCCGCTGCTCGCCGACATGCAGCAGCTGATGCGCCAGGCCTACTACGGCAACCAGTCCTGACCACCACCCGAGCGAGAAGGACAGACCGACCATGACCGCACAGCAGCACGGGACCTCGACCGCTTGGCACGGCTTCCAGGGCGGCCGTTGGCGCGAGACCATCGACGTGCGCGACTTCGTCCAGCACAACTACACCCCCTACCAGGGAGACGCCTCCTTCCTGGCCGGGCCCACCGAGCGAACCCTCGCGGTCTGGAAGCAGATCACCGACCGCTTCCCCGAGGAGCGGGCGAAGGGGGTGTACGACGTCGCCCACGACGTGCCCGCCGGCATCACCGCGCACGCGCCCGGATACATCGACCGGCAACGGGAACTGATCGTCGGGCTGCAGACCGACGCCCCGCTCAAGCGCGCGATCATGCCCTACGGCGGCTGGCGGATGGTCGCCGGCGCGTTGAAGACCTACGGCTACCCGGTCGACCCGGGGCTGGAGAAGGTGTTCACCGAGTACCGCAAGACCCACAACGACGGCGTCTTCGACGCCTACACCCCCGAGATCCTCGCCGCCCGCAAGGCCGGCGTCATCACCGGCCTGCCCGATGCCTACGGACGCGGCCGGATCATCGGCGACTACCGCCGGGTGCCGCTGTACGGCGTGGACCGGCTGATCGAGGTGAAGCGGGCCGAGAAGGCCGAACTGGATCACCTGCCGCACGACCCGTCGCGACTGGAGGAGACCCTCCGGGAGCGTGAGGAACTCGCCGAGCAGATCAGGGCGTTGGGCGAGTTGAAGCAGATGGCCGCGGGCTACGGCCATGATGTCTCCGGCCCCGCCGCGACGGCCCGCGAGGCGGTCCAGTGGCTCTACTTCGCCTACCTGGCCGCCGTGAAGGAGCAGAACGGCGCCGCGATGTCGCTGGGCCGCACCTCCACCTTCCTCGACGTCTACCTGCAACGGGACCTCGACGCGGGCAGGTTGACCGAGGAGCAGGCGCAGGAGCTGATCGACGACTTCGTCGTCAAGCTGCGGATCGTGCGCTTCCTGCGGACCCCCGAGTACGACGAGCTGTTCTCCGGCGACCCGACCTGGGTGACCGAGTCCATCGGCGGGATCGGCGAGGACGGCCGCCCGCTGGTGACCCGCACCTCGTTCCGCTACCTGCAGACCCTCTACAACCTCGGGCCCGCCCCCGAGCCGAACCTGACCGTGTTCTGGTCGCCGCAACTCCCGGCTGGTTTCAAGGAGTTCTGCGCGAGGGTGTCGATCGACACCTCCAGCATCCAGTACGAGTCGGACGAGCTGATGCGCCCGCGGTTCGGCGACGACACCGCCATCGCCTGCTGCGTCTCCGCGATGCCGGTCGGCAAGCAGATGCAGTTCTTCGGTGCCCGGGTCAACCTCGCCAAGACCCTGCTCTACGCGATCAACGGCGGCCGGGACGAGATCTCCGGCGCCCAGGTCGGCCCCGCCACCGGTGCGGTCACCGGCGACGTCCTCGACTACGAGGAGGTGCTCGCCAAACTCGACCAGCAGCTCGACTGGCTGGCCGCCACCTACGTCCACGCGCTGGACGTCATCCACTACATGCACGACAAGTACGCCTACGAGCGCCTGGAGATGGCCCTGCACGACCGCGACGTCCGGCGCACCCTGGCCTGCGGCATCGCCGGCCTCGCGGTGGCGGCCGACTCGCTCTCCGCCATCAAGCACGCGACCGTGCGCCCGGTGCGCGACGACACCGGCCTCGCCGTCGGCTACGTCGTCGAAGGCGAGTACCCGGCCTACGGCAACAACGACGACCGGGCGGACGCCATCGCGGTGCGGCTGGTCGAGGAGTTCATGGACAAGGTCCGCAAGCAGCCCGCCTACCGCGGCGCCGAGCACACCCAGTCCGTGCTGACCATCACCTCCAACGTCGTCTACGGCCGGAAGACCGGCGCCACCCCGGACGGCCGCAAGGCCGGCGAACCGTTCTCCCCGGGCGCCAACCCGATGAACGGACGCGACCGCCACGGCTACGTCGCCGCGGCCCTCTCCGTGGCCAAGCTCCCCTACGAGCAGGCCGAGGACGGCATCTCCCTGACCAACACCGTCACCCCCGACGCGCTCGGCCGCTCCGCGGAGGAGCGGATCGCCAACCTGGTCGGCGTGCTCGACGGCTACACCGCCTGCCACGGCTTCCACATGAACGTCAACGTCCTCGACCGCGAAACCCTGCTGGACGCCATGGAGCACCCCGAGAAGTACCCGCAGCTGACCATCCGGGTCAGCGGCTACGCGGTCAACTTCGTCCGCCTCACCCGCGAGCAGCAACTCGACGTGATCGGCCGCACCTTCCACAGCGCGCTGTAGCAGCGCCCACCCGCACGCGGTGCCGACGCCCACCCCGACCACGGGCGTCGGCACCGCGCCTTTGCGCAAGGAGACCCGGAATGACCGAACCCACCGTCGCCGCCCCGGCCGGCGACGCCGCACCCCCGCCGTGCCCGGCTGCGGGCACGACGGCCTCGTGCCCGGTGACCGGCATGCTGCACTCCTGGGACCTGTCGACCGGCGTCGACGGCCCGGGGACGCGCTTCGTCGCCTTCCTCGCCGGCTGCCCGCTGCGCTGCCTCTACTGCCACAACCCCGACACGTGGCACCTGCGCGACGGCCGGCGCACCACCGCCGACGAGATCGTCCGGGAGGCCGCGAAGTACACCGAGTTCATCCGCGCCTGCGGCGGCGGCGCGACGATCAGCGGCGGCGAGCCGCTGCTCCAGCCGGCCCTGACCGGCGAGTTGCTGCACCGCTTCAAGCACGAACTCGGCCTGCACACCGCCCTGGACACCTCCGGCTTCCTCGGCTCCCGCGCCACCGACGCGCTGCTCGCCGACACCGACCTCGTCCTGCTCGACATCAAGTCCTGGGACCGCGCGCTCTACCGCCGGCTGACCGGGCAGGGACTCGCTCCCACCGTGGACTTCGCCCGCCGCCTGGCCGACCTCGGCACCGAGGTCTGGGTCCGCTTCGTCCTCGTCCCGGGGCTCACCGACCTTCCCGAGAACATCGAGGGCGTCGCCTCCTTCGCCGCCTCCCTCGGCAACGTCGCGCGGGTCGACGTGCTGCCCTTCCACAAGCTCGGCGCCGGCAAGTGGCGCGCGCTGGGTCTGGAGTTCACCCTTGCCGACACGCCGACGCCGACCGGCGACCAGGTGGCCGCCGCTCGCGCGGTGTTCGCCGCCCACGGGTTGCACGCCGTGTGACCCGAGCCTGTCCCACCCGCTCCCCGGTACGGTCGAGCCCCACGGCTCGCTGACCGACCGGGGAGCTTCGTCGTGCTCGGCGCCGCGAGCCACTGACGGCCGGGCTCCGGGCTCCGGACGCGCGATCCGGACCACAGCGAGGGATGTCCGCGGACGCGCTTCCCGGCCTGTCGCGGGGCTTGGCCCATGGTTGCGGGGCAGCGGCCGAGACCCGCGCAAGGCACAAGGCACAGCGCAGTGGCGGGCGCCCGCACGCGCGCGGCCGGCCGCGTCGCTTGGGTGCGGGTGGGGGTGGGGGTGCGGGGGCGGGGTGGCGGGCTCCGGGGGGGGTGGCGCCAGGCCGCGGGGGGGGC
>NZ_JBHYKG010000025.1:0-45312 GCF_042741245.1 Kitasatospora sp. NPDC058965 | reverse complement strand
CCAGTTCCCCCGCCGGGGAACGGGGTGCGGGCCTGCCGCCGTTCGCGTCGTGTGCCCGAAGGAGCTTGCACTCGCCAGGGTGGAGTGCTAATCATTGGCGTTAGCACTCGCAGTGTGAGAGTGACAAACGGACCGGGTCGGTGAGGCCCCAGGGAGCGGTAGGGGACAGGCCCCCCGCACACCAGGGCCGTCCGTCGCGGGCACCTTCGGTCCGAGCAGTCGACCGTGTCCTGGAGGACCACTTCCGATGGCCAAGATCATCGCGTTTGACGAGGAAGCTCGCCGCGGCCTTGAGCGTGGCATGAACCAGCTTGCCGACGCCGTCAAGGTGACGCTCGGCCCCAAGGGCCGCAACGTCGTCCTTGAGAAGAAGTGGGGCGCCCCCACGATCACCAACGACGGTGTCTCGATCGCCAAGGAGATCGAGCTCGAGGACCCGTACGAGAAGATCGGCGCCGAGCTCGTCAAGGAGGTCGCCAAGAAGACCGACGACGTCGCGGGTGACGGCACCACCACCGCCACCGTGCTCGCCCAGGCGCTCGTCCGCGAGGGTCTGCGCAACGTCGCCGCCGGCGCCAACCCGATGGCCCTCAAGCGCGGCATCGAGAAGGCCGTCTCCGCCGTCTCCGACCAGCTGCTGGCCCAGGCCCGCAACGTCGAGACCAAGGAGCAGATCGCCGCGACCGCCTCGATCTCCGCCGCCGACACCCAGATCGGCGAGCTCATCGCCGAGGCGATGGACAAGGTCGGCAAGGAAGGCGTCATCACCGTCGAGGAGAGCAACACCTTCGGTCTGGAGCTCGAGCTCACCGAGGGCATGCGCTTCGACAAGGGCTACATCTCGGCCTACTTCGCCACCGACCTGGAGCGGATGGAGGCGTCGTTCGACGACCCGTACATCCTGATCGCCAACTCCAAGATCGGCTCGGTCAAGGACCTGCTCCCGCTGCTGGAGAAGGTCATGCAGTCCGGCAAGCCGCTGCTGATCATCGCCGAGGACGTCGAGGGCGAGGCCCTGTCGACCCTGGTCGTCAACAAGATCCGCGGCACCTTCAAGTCCGTCGCCGTCAAGGCCCCGGGCTTCGGCGACCGCCGCAAGGCCATGCTGGGCGACATCGCCATCCTCACCGGCGGCACCGTGATCTCCGAGGAGGTCGGCCTCAAGCTGGAGAACGCCGGTCTCGACCTGCTGGGCACCGCCCGCAAGGTGGTCATCACCAAGGACGAGACCACCATCGTCGACGGTGGCGGCGACAGCGAGCAGGTCGCGGGCCGGGTCAACCAGATCCGTGCCGAGATCGAGAACAGCGACTCGGACTACGACCGCGAGAAGCTCCAGGAGCGCCTCGCCAAGCTGGCCGGCGGCGTGGCCGTCATCAAGGCCGGCGCGGCGACCGAGGTCGAGCTCAAGGAGCGCAAGCACCGCATCGAGGACGCCGTGCGCAACGCCAAGGCGGCCGTCGAGGAGGGCATCGTCGCCGGTGGCGGCGTCGCCCTGCTGCAGGCCGGTGTCGCGTTCGACAAGCTCGAGCTCGAGGGCGACGAGGCCACCGGTGCCAACATCGTGAAGGTCGCGCTGGAGGCCCCGATCAAGCAGATCGCCACCAACGCCGGCCTCGAGGGCGGCGTCGTGGTGGAGAAGGTCCGCAACCTCCCCGCCGGCCACGGCCTGAACGCCGCGACCAACGAGTACGTCGACCTGGTCGCCGAGGGCATCATCGACCCGGCCAAGGTCACCCGCTCCGCGCTGCAGAACGCCGCCTCCATCGCGGCGCTGTTCCTGACCACCGAGGCCGTCATCGCCGACAAGCCGGAGAAGGCCGCCGCGGCCGCCGGCGGCGGCATGCCGGGCGGTGACATGGACTTCTGATCCTTCGTCCGAAGGATCGGCTGTTCGAGAAGGGCGGTCTCCCCGGTGCGGGGAGGCCGCCCTTCGGCGTGCGGGACAATGGACGGATGGCCGACATCGAAACCGCCCTGCACGGCGCCCGCGCGCTGATCCTCGCCGACCTGGCCGCCCGGGACGTGGCGGACGCCGCCGTGGTCTCGCTGGTCGAGGACGCCGTGACGCACCGGCGCTGGTGGCTGGAGCAGTGGCCGGACGGGGCCGCGTTCGTCGTCGGGCTGGTCGCCCAGGACGTGCAGGACGCGCTGCTGGAGGGGTACGGCCGGTGGCCGCTCTGCGACGCCTGTGCGGCCGAGGGGGAGCTGCACTCGCTCAGCGTGGAGCCGGAGTTGGGGCCCGATCCGCACTGGGTGTGCGGCAAGGAGGGCATCGTGGTGGCAGCGGTCGGGTCGCTCACGTGATCCTGATCGACCCTCCCACCTGGCCCGGCCACGGGCGGCTGTGGTCGCACCTGGTCAGCGACCGCTCGTACGAGGAGCTGCACGCCTTCGCGGCCGGTCTCGGGCTGCCGCCGCGTGGCTTCGAGCGCGATCACTACGACGTCCCGGCCTCCCGCTACCAGGACGCGCTGGCGGCCGGCGCGGCGCCGGTGGGCAGCAAGGAGCTGGTGGCCCGGCTGACCGCGGCCGGCCTGCGCCGGCGCAAGGCCGGGGTCCAGTGACGCGGCACGGACCCTAGCCTTCGAGGGCGGTGAGCTCGGCGGCCAGGTTGGCGCGGGCCCGTGCGTCGTACCGGGCGACGGCCTCGGGGGTGCGGTAGAGCGCGGGCAGGGCGAGCAGCTGGCGCAGGATCGCGGCCCGGCCGGCCCGGAAGTCCGGCTCGGGCACGAAGGCGTACTCCTCGCGCACGGCCGCCGCGTAGGCGGCGTAGCGGGCGGGTTCGGCCCCCAGGATCGCCAGGTCCGCGTCGCACAGCACCTCGCCGTCCCGGTCGCCCGGCTCCGGGTGGTGGCTGAGGGTCAGCCGGACCAGCCGGGCCACCTGCTCGATCCGCGCCTCGGCCAGGCCCGCCTCGCGCAGTGCCCGCACCGCGAGCTCCGCGCTGCGCTCCTCGTTCTCGCTGCGGTCGGGCCGGTAGACGGCGTCGTGGAACCAGGCGGCGAGCCGCACCGCGTCGGGGTCGGCCGCGTGCGCGGCCAGTTCGTCGACCCGGTCCAGCACCGCCCGCAGGTGCTCGGTGGTGTGGTAGCGGCGCTGCGGCTCGGCCCAGCGGCGCAGCAGTTCCTGTCCGTACGGCTCTGGGTCGGCGCTCGCGCCGCAGCGGGTGAGGGCCGTGTTCCAGCGGGCGAGCAGGTCTTCGGTTGCCATGACGGTCATTGTGGCCCACCCGCCCGGGCGGGGGTGCGGGGCCTTTTGGTGGTGGGGGGCTCGCGGCGGGGAAGGGTGGTGTGGCATGGTAAGCGACATGTCTAGACCAATCTTCGAAGTCATCGCGCTGACCGCGCAGGACGCCCAGGCCGCGCAGTCCGGCGGTGCCGACCGCCTCGAACTGGTCACGGACATGGCGGCCGACGGCCTGACCCCCTCACTGGCCGAGTTCGCCGCGATCCGGGCCGCGGTCGACCTGCCGCTGCGGGTCATGCTGCGGATCCGGGACGGCTTCGCGCCCGGCGACCTGGACGAGCTGTGCGCCCGCGCGGCGGCGCTGCGGGCCGAGGGGGCCGACGAGTTCGTGCTGGGCTTCCTGGACGGCGCGGGCGCGGTCGACCTGCCGGCCGTGCGGACGGTCGCGCAGGCGGTGGACGGCTGCCGCTGGACCTTCCACCGGGCGATCGACCACAGCGCCGACCGCGCCGCGGTGCGCGCGGCGGTGGCCGAGCTGCCCGGCCTGGACACCTTCCTGACCTCGGGCGCGGCGGCGGGCGTGGAGGCCGGCCGGTCCGTGCTGGCGGGCGAGTTGGCCAAGGCGGGCGAACCCGGCTACCAGCAGCGGATCCTGATCGGCGGCGGCCTGCGCGAGGAGCACCTGGCCGAGCTGGTCGCGGAGGGCTTCGACGCCTTCCACGTCGGCGGCGCGGTCCGGGCGGCCGGCTGGGACACGCCGGTGGACCCCGCCAAGGTGGCGCACTGGCGGGCGCTGATCGGGGGGTGAGCGGCGGGGCCCGCTGTGGGGGCGGGCCCCGCTCCACTCCGGCTCAGCCCAACTGCGCCGGCAGCGGCTGCTCGTGCAGCACCGTCAGACCGGAGACGGCACGGGTCAGTGCCACGTACAGCCGGCGCAGCCCGGTGCGCTCGTCCGGCTCGCCGGCCACCACGGCGGCCGGCTCGTCCAGCACCACGTAGTCGTACTCCAGGCCCTTGGCCAGCGAGGCCGGCACCAGGGTCAGCCGGGCCTCGGCGGTGGTCTCGGCGCCGGGGGTGAGGAAGGCCAGCCCGGCCTCGGCCAGCGCCGCCTCGAAGAGCGGGATCCGGGCGTCGGCCACGATCAGGCCGGTCGACCCCTCGCGCCGCAGTGCCTCGTGACAGGCCGTCAGTACGGCCCCGGTCAGCCCGTCGGGCACGTGGCGGACCGTCAGGGTGTCCTGCCCGGTGCGGATCGAGGTGGCCGGCGCCAGGCCGGGGGCGATCACCGGCAGCAGCCGCGAGGCGTAGGCGATCACCTGCTCGGGCACCCGGAAGCCGGTGGTCAGCTCCTCCACGTGGGCGCCCGCCTTGCCCAGGTGGTGCAGTGCCTCGGGCCAGCTGGCGGTGGCCCACGGGGTGGTGCCCTGGGCCAGGTCGCCGAGCACGGTGGCCGAGCCGGTGGTGCAGCGCCGGCCGACCGCCCGGTACTGCATCGGCGAGAGGTCCTGGGCCTCGTCCAGCACCACGTGGCCCAGCGAGTGGGTGCGCTGCACCAGGTCGCGGGCCTCGTCCACCAGCACCGCGTCGGCCGCGCTCCACGGCGCGGTCTTCACCGAGCGGGCCGGCTTGGGCCAGCCGATCGCCCGCTGCTCCGCCTCGGCCAGGATCCCCTCGGCGCAGTGCGCCAGGAATTCCGGCTCGCCCAGCAGCCGCAGCACCAGCTTGGCCGGGTCCACCGCCGGCCAGCAGGCCTTGACCAGGGCCTTGACCTCGCGGGACCGGGCCACCGCGTCCTGCACCCGGTCGTCCGGCGCCTCGCCGCCGTGCTCCATCTTGACCAGCACCGCGTGCGCGATCCGCTGCGGCAGGGCCTCCATGGCCGCCCCGTAGCGCACGTCGCGGGCAGCCAACTCCTCGATGATGCCGGTGAGTTCGTACACCGGCACGCGCCAGCGGCGGGACCCCCGGGTGACCACCAACGGCTCGGTGGGCAGCGTGATGCCGTCCCGCACCGCGCGGCGCAGCACCGCGGCCAGCCGGGCGTCGCCCTTGATCCGGGCCGCCTCGGCGGTGTCCCGGCCGCGCACCTCGACGTGCGCCACCAGCTCCTGCACGGTGGCCTGGGCCACGTCCAACTCGCCCAGGGCCGGAAGGACCTGCTCGATGTAGGAGAGGAACGAGCTGTTCGGGCCGATCACCAGGGTGCCGGCCTTGGCGAGCCGCTCGCGGTGCGCGTACAGCAGGTAGGCCACCCGGTGCAGGCCGACCGCGGTCTTCCCGGTGCCGGGGGCGCCCTGCACGCAGACGGTGCCGCCCACGTCGGCGCGGACGATCTCGTCCTGCTCGGGCTGGATGGTGGCCACGATGTCGCGCATCGGGCCGACGCGGGGCTTCTCGATCTCGGCCGCGAGCAGCGCGGAGGCCTGCTCCAGCTCGGCCGGATCGCTCAGGTTCTCGTCCTCGTAGGCGGTCAACTCGCCGCCGGTGTAGCCGAACCGGCGCCGCTTGCCGATGTCCATCGGGTCCTTGCGGCTGGCCCGGTAGAAGGTCTGGGAGACCGGCGCGCGCCAGTCGATCACCATCGGGTCGCCGTCGGCGTCGTGCACGTGGCGCCGGCCGATGTAGAACCGCTCGCCGCCGGCCCCCTCGGACCGGTCGGACGAGATGGCGTGCAGGAAGTCCAGTCGGCCGAAGAAGAGCGGGGTGTGCGCCAGGTCGGCCAGCGCGGCGATCCGGCGCTGGATCTGGTCGTGCAGGACCTGCTGGGTGACCCAGGTGCCGGCGACGTCGGAGATGTCGAGCGACTCGGCGTCCTCGCGCATGGCGCGCAGGGCTGCGCGGGAGGAGGCGAGGTGGTCGCGCTCGCGCCGAAGCGGGTCGTCCTCGGCGGTGGCGGTGGTGGTGGCGGGGGAGTGCACGGCGAACCTTCCCGGCCGCGCCCTCCGGGCGCGGCGGTCTCGTCAGTAGCTCACGGTGGGTACACCTGGCCGGTTGCCGAGCGGCCAGGACCTCCCCTGGATCGGGAGGGGCAGACCGGACAGCTTAGACCCGTCGTTCGTGCCGAAGCCAACGGGTATTCGCCTGATAAGCGTCTCGGGGTCGGGTACGCCGCGCGGACGACCTCGGTCCCGGGGATCCGGACCTTTCGACCGATGCCGTTCGTGTGCCGCGGAAACTACGGTGGAACACATGAGCACCGTTCACCAGACGGCGCCCCCGGCTGCGGCCAAGGCCCCCCGGGCGCGCACCACCACCGAGTCCGTCCCCGACACCCCGGCCGGCGCCACCGTGGCCCCGGGCCCGCGCCCGCACCGTCCGCTGGCCACCGCCGTGCGCAACGTCGGCATCTTCTTCGACACCGCCGCGCGCGTGGTCCTGCTCGGGCGCGACGGCGTCAAGTACTGAGCGGTACCCGGCGGTTACAGCACGTCGTCGGCGTCGATGATGCGGTACGAGTAGCCCTGCTCGGCCAGGAAGCGCTGCCGGTGGGCCGCGAAGTCCTGGTCCACCGTGTCGCGGGCCACCACCGAGTAGAAGTGGGCCATGTGCCCGTCCGCCTTCGGCCGCAGCACCCGGCCCAGCCGCTGGGCCTCCTCCTGGCGGGAGCCGAAGGTCCCGGAGACCTGGATCGCCACCGTGGCCTCCGGCAGGTCGATCGAGAAGTTGGCCACCTTGGAGACCACCAGCACGCTGATCTCCTTGTTGCGGAAGGCGTCGAACAGCTTCTCGCGCTGGGCGTTGCTGGTCTCGCCCTTGATCACCGGGGCGTCCAGCACCTCGCCGAGCTCGTCGAGCTGGTCGATGTACTGGCCGATGATCAGCGTCTGGTCCTTCTCGTGCTTCTTCACCAGGGCCTCGACCACCCGGCGCTTGGTGGCGGTGGTGGAGCAGTACCGGTAGCGCTCCTCCGGCTCCGCGGTGGCGTACGCCAGCCGCTCGGAGTCGGTGAGGGTGACCCGTACCTCGCAGCAGTCGGCGGGCGCGATGTAGCCCTGCGCCTCGATCTCCTTCCACGGGGCGTCGAACCGCTTGGGGCCGATCAGGCTGAACACGTCGCCCTCGCGGCCGTCCTCGCGCACCAGGGTGGCGGTCAGGCCGAGCCGGCGGCGGGCCTGCAGGTCGGCGGTGAACTTGAACACCGGGGCCGGCAGCAGGTGCACCTCGTCGTAGACCACCAGGCCCCAGTTGCGGGCGTCGAACAGCTCCAGGTGGGCGTAGGTGCCCTTCCGCTTGGTGGTCATCACCTGGTAGGTGGCGATGGTGACCGGGCGGATCTCCTTGCGGGTGCCGCTGTACTCGCCGATCTCGTCCTCGGTCAGCGAGGTGCGCTTCACCAGCTCGTGCTTCCACTGCCGGGCCGAGACGGTGTTGGTGACCAGGATCAGCGTGGTCGACTTCGCCTCGGCCATCGCCGCCGCGCCCACCAGCGTCTTGCCGGCGCCGCAGGGCAGCACCACGACGCCGCTGCCGCCGTGCCAGAACCCGTCCACCGCCTGCTGCTGGTACGGGCGCAGCTGCCAGCCGTTCTGCTCCAGCTCGATCGGGTGCGCCTCGCCGTCCACGTAGCCGGCGTGGTCCTCGGCCGGCCAGCCGAGCTTCAGCAGCACCTGCTTGATCTGCCCGCGCTCGGACGGGTGCACCGCCACGGTGTCCGCGTCCAGCCGGGCCCCGACCAGCGGGGCGATCTTCTTGGACTTCAGCACCTCTTCGAGCACCGGCCGGTCGGTGGTGGTCATCACCAGCCCGTGGACGGGGTGCTTGACCAGCTGCAGCCGCCCGTACCGCGCCATCGTGTCGGCCACGTCCACCAGCAGCGCGTGCGGCACCGGGTAGCGCGAGTAGTTCACCAACGCGTCCACCACCTGCTCCGCGTCGTGCCCCGCGGCCCGTGCGTTCCACAGCCCCAGCGGGGTGACCCGGTAGGTGTGCACGTGCTCGGGGGCGCGCTCCAGCTCGGCGAACGGCGCGATGGCGCGCCGGCAGTCGGCCGCCTTGGGGTGGTCGATTTCGAGCAGCAGGGTCTTGTCGCTCTGGACGATCAGGGGCCCGTCGTTCACGTGTGAGAGTCCTCCGTCGGATCAGCCGGACTCTCCAGTGTGACGCATCGCGGGGGGTGGGCGGCAGGCCGTCGCGGATCAGGCCAGCCAGAGGTAGGCGGCGAAGCGCCCGGTGGGGGCGTCCCGGCGGTGCGAGTAGAGGTCGGCGGTCTCGATGGTGCAGCGGGGGTCGCGGCGCACGTCGGTGACGCCGGCGGCGGTGAGCTGGGCCGTGATGCCCGCCGGGAGGTCCAGCGCCGGGGTGCCCCAGCTGGTGGTGGAGTAGGTCTCGGGCAGCGCGGCGGCGGACTCGGCGCGCATCGCCTCGGGGACCTCGTAGCACCGGCCGCAGGCGGCGGGGCCGATGTAGGCGACCGTCCGGGCGGGGTCCGCGCCGCCCTCGGCCATCGCGTGCACCAGACGGGTGGCGATGCCGGACAGGGTGCCGGCCCGCCCGGAGTGGGCGGCGCCGACGACGCGGGCGACGGGGTCGGCCAGCAGCACGGCGGCGCAGTCGGCGCCCAGCGAGGCGAGCGCGAGGCCGGGTTCGGTGGTCCAGACGCCGTCCAGCTCGGGGGCGTCGCCGCCCCAGGGGCCGGCCACCCGCTGCACGGTGGCGCTGTGCACCTGGCGCATCCAGACCACGCGGTCCGGGGCGAGGCCGAGTTGGGTGGCCGTCAGCCGACGGTTGTGCAGGACGTTGGCGCGGTCGTCGCCGGTCAGCCCGCCGAGGTTGCGCTCGGCGTACGGCGCCGGGCTGACGCCGCCGGAGCGGGTGGTGACGGCGTACCGGACACCGGGCGCGAGTTCCATGAGGTCGACCTTAGTCCCCGTCCAACTCGGCCACGCCGGTGATCCGGTGCAGGGCGAAGGTGTTCAGCTTCTCCGCGTGGTGGTCGAAGGCGGTGACGAAGCCGCCCTCCACCTTGACCGGGTCGATCACCCGCTGCGAGGCGATGCCCTCGGCGTTGATGTAGCCGATCCACATCCGCTCGCCGAGCAGCACGGCGGTCTGCAGCGCGGCGAGGGTGTCGGCCGCGGCGGTGCGCGGGAGCTGGCGGGCGGCGGCGGGGCCCGGCACGGTCTCCCGGCGGTGCGCGGTGGCCGCGTGGTCGCCGGCCCGGACCGCCTTGACCGCGGCGCCGAGCAGCACGTCGTCCGGGGTGGCCGGACCGTCGGCCACCGGGGCGGGGGCGGTGCGCGGCGGGGTGCGGTGGCTGTCCGGGCGGGTGATCACCAGGTCGCCCTCCGCGGATTCGGCGGCCGGCGCGTAGCCCATCGCGCGCAGCACCGAGAGCACGGTGTCCGGGCCCGCCTGGGCGGCCAGCACGGTGGGCGCGAGCAGCCGCAGCCGCAGTTCGGCGGCCCGGCGGTCGGCCAGCACCTCGGCCAGCAGCGCGGGGTCGTCGCAGCGCAGGTAGGCGGAGGCGGCGCCGACCCGCAGCACGCCGTGCCGGCGGGCCACGTCGTCGATCAGGTACGCCAGCGGCTGCGGCACCGCGGTGCGCGAGTGCTGGGCCAGGAAGCCGTGCAGGTCGGTCGCGGTGCGCCCGGCGTCCAGCGCGCGGCGCACCGAGGCGGGGGTGAACCGGTAGACGGTCGCGCCGCCCTTGGACTCGATCTCGGCGCACAGGGCCAGCGCCTGGGCGAGCGGGGTCAGCAGCGGGCCGGGCGCGATCGCGGTCAGGTCGGGCTGCAGGATCACGTGGTCCAGCGGTTCGGGCAGCAGCGGGGCCAGCACGGCGGTCGGATCGGCCCCGGCCAGCAGCCGGCGGGTCGGCGTGCTCACCGCGCCGCGCCCGGTGATGCCGAGCAGTTCGGCCTCGGCCAGGGTCCAGTCGGTCAGCTGGTCGCGCAGCTCGCGGCCGTCCGGGCCGACCGCGCCGCCGCGCAGCGGGCGGTACCAGCGCTGCACCGGCAGCAGCGCGTCCGCCCCGGCCACCGAGCCGGGCGGCAGCTCGGCCAGCAGGCTCAGCACGGCCCGCCGGGTGGCGGGGGCGAGGATCCGGTCCAGGTCGGGGCCGAGCACGGCGCGCGGCCTGCCCTTGCCGTCCGGCGCGCCGGCCAGGCCGGGCACCCGGGTGGCGGCCAGCCAGGTGCGGGCCAGCAGCGCCCAGCGCTCGGCGACCGGCTGCAGCAGCCACTGGTCGTAGGCGGGTGTCGGGGCCCACACCTCGCCGGTCCGACCGGGCAGGTCGATCGACTCCCCGTCAGGTGCCAGCAGTCCCGCGCCGTAGGCGAGTTCGAGCCAGAACGCGGCCTGCGCCTCGGTGCACTCCAGGACCAGCGCGGCCCGCTTGAGGTCGCGCACGCCCAGGCCCTGGGCGCGCAGCACCGGCGGCGGCTGCAGGCCCCACTGGTCCAGCAGCTCCTCCAGGGTGCGCACCGCCGTGTAGGCCTGGCCGGCCGCCGCGCGGTCCACCACCTGGGGCTCGCGCACGGCGGTCGCGGTCAGCTCCGGCGGCGCGGGCTCGACCACGCGGTGGCTGCGCCCGCCGCGCAGGTGCAGCGCCAGCTCGCGCGGCAGCACCACGGTGCCCGGGCCGGAGGGCAGCAGCAGGCCGCGGGCCAGCAGCCACTCCACCGGACTGCGCACCTGGTCGACCGTGACCGGGCGGGCGGCGTCCGGCACGGTGCCGGTGGGCGGGCCCCAGACCAGCTTCTCCAGCACCCCGAGGGCCGGTGCGGGGGCCTCGGCGAGCAGCGCGGCCAGCTGCTTGCGGTCGGTCAGCAGGGCGGTGAGCGCGGCCACCGCCGTCACCGGGTCGGGGGTGCCGGGCAGGCCGGTGCCGGTCAGCAGCTGCTGCAGCCGGGCCGGGGACATGCCGAGGGTCGCCTCGGCCAGGGTGGGGCCCAGGCCGGTGCCGCCCGGGTTGGTGGCGGTCGGCGCGAGGGCCTCGCGCACCGCGATCACCAGGCGCGGCGCGTTCTCCGGACCCCAGACCAGCGCCCGCTCGCGCAGTGCGGTCAGGGCCCGGGGCAGCGCGGCGAGCACCGCCTTGCGGTCCACCGGCTCGGCGCCCGGGTGCGCGGCGACCCGGGCCGGGCCGGCCAGCAGGTCGCGCAGCACCGTCTCCGGGCTCGCGTCGGGGGCGGCGGCCAGCGCCTCGGTGACCTGCAGGGTGAACCGGTCCAACCGCTCCAGCGCGCGCAGCGCCGAGGCCCGGCCGGAGAGCCGGGAGGTGAGCTGGGTCAGGTCGGTGGGCACCGGGTTGAGCAGGTCGGGCCGCAACCGGAGCAGGGTGGCGAGCGCCTGGTCGGTGCCGGCGCGCAGCTCGTCGGCCAGGGTGCGGGTACGGCTCCGGCCGCGCTGTCCGTTCGGCTCGCTGGTCATCCGATCCAGAGTAGTCGGACTCGGTGTCGTTGGGGGACGGGCGATCGTCACGGTTCTGGGATGACCCGCGCCGCGGTGGGGCATAGGGCGGGTAGCCCACCGCGCCGTGACCGGGTCGGATAGCGTCGGCGGTCGGCGGTGCCCGGAACGGCGAACAGGGTGGCGGGGCGATGGCGTCAGAGCGGTCGGACGGACCGGAGCAGGGCGGGCTGTCGGGCGGGCTGTCCGGTGGCGAGTGGTGGCGGGTGGACGGGCCCTGGCGGGTGATGGGGCGGGCCACCGGGTCGGCGGACGAGGCCGACGACGGGGTGGACGACGGCGTGTACGCGGCCGGCGGTCCGCAGGTCCCGGCACCGTCGGCCCCGGTCGACGCGCCGCCCCCGGCCGCTGCCGCCGCACCGGCGCAGGAGACGACGCCGGCCTGGCTGATCGCGCCGGCCACGCCCGGCTCCGGGCGGATGCCGACGCTGGACGACTTCCCCGGCTGGAGCGAGGTGCGGATCGAGTTCCCGCCGGACGACACCGTGCCAGCCGAGGAGGCCGCCAAGCCGGTGCCGGAGCAGCGCGCCGGCGAGGTGGCCGTGGTCGAGGAGGAGCCGGCGGCCGAGCCGGCCGCCGGCGGACGCGGCCTGCTGGCCGGCCGGCGGCCCTCGCCGCTGCTGCTGCTCGCCGCCGCGGTGCTGGTGGGCGGCGCGGTCAGCGGGTTGATCCTGGTGCTGCTGGCCGGGTGGGGGCTGGCCTACCTGTCGGCCCGGCTCGGCGACCTGGTCAAGAAGTTCGTCGTCTTCGGCATCCCGCTGATCACCATGAGCGCCTCCTCGCTCTGGTTCTGGGGCCGCAGCGAGGGCCGCTGGGGCGAGCCGCTGGCGAAGAACGCCACCGGCCACGCCGTCTTCGCCGCCGCTCCGGGCGTGCTGCGGCTGGCCGCGGTGCTCTCCGCCCTGCTGCTGCTCGCGATAGCGCTGCGCCGGCGCCGGGCGGTCTGAGCCCTACTCCCGCAGTGCCGTGGTGTACCGGATCGCGGTGCGCCGCACCAGCGAGCCGTCCGGGCCGGCCAACGGCGCCAGGGCGGCCAGCGCGGCCGCCCTGGCCTCGTCCAGCCGGGCGGCCGGGATCGCCTCCAGCGCCGCCCGCCAGCCGCCGGCCCGCTGCGCCTGCCACCAGGCGGCCGCGTCCGGGTAGTGGGTGACCGCCGGGTGCTCGACGGTGCGCACGTCGGTGAAGCCCGCCCGGTGCAGCAGCTCGGCCGCCTCCTCCGGGCTGCGGCCCAGCGGGTTGTACCGGGCGGCCCGGCTCTGCCGCCGCCGCGCGGCCTGCGGCGGCAGGAACGCGTTCAGCGCCGCCCCCGGCCGGTCCCACCCCGGCTCGTCCGCCCCGAAGGCGGTGAACGCGAACCGCCCGCCCGGCACCAGCACCCGCCGCACCGAGGCCAGCGCGGCCGCCGGGTCCGGGGTGAAGATCACCGCGAACGAGGAGAGCGCCGCCTCGAACGAGCGGTCCGGGAAGCCCAGCGCCTCCGCGTCGTCCTGCCGCACGCTCACGTTGCGCAGCCCGCGCCCGGCCGCCTCCGCCGCGGTGGCCCGGACCATCCCCTGCGCCAGGTCCACCCCGACCACGTACCCCTGCGGTCCCACCTCGGCCAGCGCCGAGAAGAGCACCGCACCGCGGCCGCAGCCGACGTCCAGCACCCGGTCCCCGGGCCGCAGCCCCGCCAGCCGGGCCAGCTTGGCGCCGATCGGGTTGAAGAAGCCGCCGTTGGCGTGGTCGTACTCGGCGGCGGCCAGCGAGAAGGCGTGGGCCAGGGCCTGCTTGCGGCGGTGGCCCGCGACGGCGTCGGGGTCGGCGGTTGACTCACCTCGGAGCTGAGTGTTCGTCATACCGTCATGGTGGTCCGGGTGTGTCCCAGGTCACAAGAGGGCGGTCAACCGCCGAGCAGGAGCTGGAGTTGGGTGAGCACCAGGTTCGCGCCGGTGTAGCCGATCCCCTCGAACCAGAGCCGGTCGTCCACCGGGTACGCCCGGCGGGCGCGCACCGCCCCCAGTCCGCGCCAGGCGGCGCCGGCCAGCACCGCGTCGGTGCCCGCGGCGGCCGGGTCGCCGTACGTCGCGTACAGCAGCAGGTCGCCGTCCGCGCCGGCCAGGTGGTCCGGGGTGACCTCGACGTCGAACTGGTCGACGTTCTGCGCGTCCGGGCGGCCCAGCTGCAGGTCGGCCAGGATCGTGCCGAGGAAGTTCTGCCGCGCGTAGAGCCGGATCCGCCCGGCCTGGACGAACCGCACCAGGCTGACCCGCCGCCCGCCCAGCGCGCCCGCACCGCCGAGCGCGCGGGAGACCTGGGACACCTGGGCGCGGTACGCGTCGGCCACCAGCTGGGCCGCCGGCTCCTGGCTCAGCGCCCGGGCGTGCGCCAGGAAGTTCTCCTTCCACGGGTACCCGGTGGTCGGGGTGAGCACGGTCGGCGCGATCGCCCGCAGCGCCTCGTAGTGCGCGCCGTCCCGGGTCTGGTTGCCCAGGATCAGCTCGGGGCGCAGCGCCCGGATCCGGTCGAGGTCGGGCGCGCCCACGGTGCCGGCCGGCGCCACCTCGGCCAGCCGGGAGGCGGGCCAGTAGTCCGGCGGGCCGGGGTCGGCGGCCGGGCGGCAGGCGCCGACCGGGGTGATCCCCAGGGTCATCGCCGAGTCCAGCTCGGCGGTGTCCAGCGCCACCACCCGGACCGGCTCGCCGGCCACCAGCACCGTCCCGGAGGCCGCGGTCACCGTCGAGCTGGGCACCGGCGGCTCGGCCGCCGGCAGCGGCCGACCGCTCCGGGGGCCGCAGCCGGCCAGCGGCAGCGCCGCCAGGGCGGTGGTCAGCAGGGTCCGGCGGCGCATCGGGTCCTCCTGGCGGGTCCTAGGCTGTGGTCATGCCCGCTCTCACCATCGGTTTCGACCTCGACATGACCCTGCTCGACACCCGGCCGGGGATCAGGGCCACCCACCTGGCCCTGTCCGCGGAGACCGGCACCCACATCGACGCCGACCTGGTGGTCACCCGGCTGGGGCCGCCGCTCACCCACGAACTGGCCAACTGGTTCCCGGCCGAGCAGGTCGAGCAGGCCGCCGACCGCTACCGCACGCTCTACCGGGACCACGCCTTCGCGCCCACCGTCCCGCTGCCGGGCGCGCTGGAGTCGGTCGCGGCGGTGCGGGCGGCGGGCGGCCGGGTCGTGGTGATCACCGGCAAGTACGAGCCGAACGCCAGGCTGCACCTGGAGCACGCGGGGATCGCCTACGACGCGCTGGTGGGCGACCTGTGGGCGGAGACCAAGGGCGCGGCGCTGCGCGAGCTCGGCGCGCAGGTCTACGTCGGCGACCACCTCGGCGACATCGTGGGCGCCCGGGCGGCCGGTGCCGTCGCGGTGGGCGTGACCACCGGGCCGTACGGCGCCGCCGAGCTGACCGGGGCCGGCGCGGACGTGGTGCTGGGCGACCTGACCGAGTTCCCGGACTGGCTCGCGCAGTACCGGGCCGGGCGCGCCTGACCAAGCCCTACTAGGAGGCCGCGTCGGCCCGGCGGCGCTGGGAGCGGGCGGAGCGGAACAGCCCGACCAGCGCCAGCAGGAAGCCCAGCGGCATCAGCATGCAGGCCCAGTAGGCCGCGCTGGGCAGCGGGGTGAGGTGGAGGAACAGCGGCACGAAGGTCACCACGGTGGCCAGCGCGCCCAGCACGAAGACCACCGCCCCGACCCGGACCAGGCCCTCGCCGGTTTCCTTCACGCTGACTCCTCCGTCGTCGCACCCTGACGCGGTCCAGTCTCGCAGAACCCGGAAATCCCCCGCCCCCGGGCCCGGAACCCGCGTAAACTGACCCCCCGTCACCTGCGCGGATGTGCGCCCCGTCACTGCTTGCGGTTCGACGGGGACAGCGAGTTTCGGACTCCCCGCGCCAGGGGTATGCAGGTTTTCGCACGGGGTCGCCCGATCCCGCTTCCAGGCAGGGGGGTGTGCGCCATGACGACCGACACGTCGTCCCGCGGCCGCGCCGTGCCCTGCCGTGGCTGCCGCGCCAGAGCCCGGCACCGAGCGGGGAGCGTGTGCGAGTGAAACCCTTGACCGGCCGTCGGCCCCGCTGACCGCCCGTTCCCCACCCCCGGTCCGGCTCGCCGTGCGGCGGCGCCCGGGCCACTCTTCCCTCCACCCAGGCCCCGACAAGCGCGTCGGGTTGCCGCCACACCACACCGAGGACATTCGAGATGCCCACCGGCCAGGTCAAATGGTTCAACGAGACGAAGGGATTCGGCTTCCTGTCGCGTGACGACGGCGAGGACGTCTTCGTCCACAGCAAGGCGCTGCCCGCCGGGGTGACCAGCCTCAAGCCGGGGCAGCGGGTGGAGTTCGGCGTCATCGCGGGCCACCGCGGGGAGCAGGCGATGGGGGTCACCCTGCTCGACGCGCTGCCCTCGATGGTCGCGGCCCAGCGCCGCAGCGCCGACGACATGGCGCCGATCGTGCAGGACCTGATCACCATGCTGGACGCCGTGCTGCCCGGCCTGCAGCACGGCCGCTACCCGGCCAAGCCGACCGGTCAGAAGCTGGCCACCGCGCTGCGCGCGGTGGCGGACCAGTTCGACGTCTGAGACGGGCCCTAGGGGAAGGCCAGTGCCTCCGGCGTGACGGCGGGCACCAGGCCCTCGGCCGCCGCCCGGGTGAGCAGTGCCCGGACGGCGGCGTAGCCCTCCTCGCCCAGCTCGGCGGTGAACTCGTTCACGTACAGCGCGATGTGCTGGTCGGCCACCGCCGGGTCCATCTCCTGCGCGTGCGCCAGCACGTACTCCCGGGAGGCCGCCGGGTCGGCCCAGGCCGCCCGCACCGAGGCCCGCACCGCGTCGGCCAGCTCGCGCAGCCGCGCCGCGCCCAGCGAGCGCTTCGCGACGATCGCGCCCAGCGGGATCGGCAGCCCGGTCCGCGCCTCCCAGGCCTCGCCCATGTCGGCGAGCTTGACCAGCCCGTAGTCCTGGTACGTGAACCGGGCCTCGTGGATCACCAGTCCGGCGTCCACCCGGCCGTCCCGCACCGCCGGCATGATCTCGTGGAACGGCAGCACCACGACCTCGCCCAGCCCGCCGGGCACCGCCTCGGCGGCCCAGAGCCGGAACAGCAGGTAGGCGGTGGACCGCTCGCTGGGGACCGCGACCACCTTGCCGGTCAGGTCCCCGCCCGTCTGCGGCCCGGTGAGCACCAGCGGCCCGCAGCCGCGCCCGAGCGCCCCGCCGCAGGGCAGCAGTGCGTACTGGTCCAGCACCCAGGGCAGCGCCGCGTAGCTGATCTTGAGGATGTCCAGCTCGCCGGTCAGCGCCGCCGAGTTGGTCACGTCGATGTCGGCGAAGGTCACCTCGGGCGCCTCGGCGCCGGGGACCAGGCCGTGGGTCCAGGCGTGGAAGGCGAAGGTGTCGTTCGGGCAGGGGGAGTGGGCGATCCGCAGCGGCTCAGCCATTCAGGGCCTCCTCAAGCAGTCGGTCGTACGGCAGCGCCGCGAAGGCGCGCTCCAGCGCCCCCAGCGCCTCGCCGATCCGCCAGGCGGCCCGGTCGCGCGGCCCGACGGCGTTGGACACGGTGCGCAGCTCCAGCGCCGGCACCCCGAACCGGGCGGCCGCCTCGGCCACTCCGAAGCCCTCCATCGCCTCGGCCGCCGCGCCCGGATGACGGGCCGCCAGCTCGGCGGCCCGCTCGGCGCTGCCGGTGACGGTGGAGACGGTGAGCACCGGGCCGACCACCGCGCCGGTGGCCCCGGCCAGCAGCGCCACCGCGGCGGGCGGCGGGGTGTGCCGGACGGTGCCGAAGCCGAGTGCGGCCACGTCCTGGAAGCCGTCCGGGGTCTGCGCGCCCAGGTCGGCGGCGAGGATCGCGTCCGCGGCCACCACCGCGCCGACCGGCGCGTGCGGGGCGAAGCCGCCGGCGATCCCGGCGGAGAGCACCAGCGGGTGCGGCCGCTCGGCCAGGGCGAGGGCGGTGGCGGCGGCCGCGGCGGCCGGGCCGACCCCGGCGGTCACCACCCGGACCCGGTCCGGTCCGGCGCCGCGCAGCACCGCCTCGGCCTCGGCGGCCACCGCGACGACGACGAGCAGCCGGCCCCGCGGCGGGGCCGGCTGCTCGTCACGCGTCGGGACGGGGCTCACTGGCCCTGACTGGCGTCCTGCGACTGGGCCTGGCCCACGGGCGCGGCGTTGTTCTTCAGGTTGATGAACCAGACCGCCAGGATGCCCGGCTTGCTGGAGTCCGCCGTCTTCGGGTCGAACTCGATGACGGTCAGCGTGGTGTCGCGCACCTGGGTCAGCACGTTGACCGACGGGACCAGGCCGGAGAAGGTGTTGTCCTTCTGGTACGCGGCGACGGACGCGTTGCCCTGGCCGCCGCCACCGTTGGTGTAGGCGCGCCAGCCGTTCTCGGCGGTGGCCTTGTCGACGCCCACGCCGATCGAGTCCACGCTCTTCACCGTGATCGACTTGAACTTGTCGGTCTGGGTCGAGAGCAGGCCGCAGGCCTTGTTCGCGTTGTCGTCCAGCGGCTTGCCGCCGTTGTAGCAGGTGGGCTCGAACCGGAACGAGTCGCGGCCGACGGTGACGGTCGCCTGCGTCGTCAGGGGCTTGTCCTGCCCGGACGCGTAGGCGATGGACCCCCCGAGGGTGGCGGCGCCGATCACGGCCACGGCCCCGAGGGCGGCGATGACAGGGGTGCTGAGGCTCATGGACGAAGGCTATCCAACTCTGACCGTCACGCTACGCGGGGGTGCGGTGCGCCGCTGCGAACCCCGAGCCGGGCCAGTGCCAGCAGCGTCCACAGCAGCGAGACGCCGAGCAGTCCGGCCGCGATGGACAGGCCCAGCGTGCCGTCCAGCGGCAGCAGGATGCCGAGCGTGCCGCCGGCCACCCAGGCGAGCTGCATCAGGGTCTCCGAACGGGCGAACGTGGAGGTGCGCACCGCCTCCGGCACGTCGCGCTGGATCAGCGCGTCGAGCGCCAGCTTGGCCAGCGAGGCGGCGATCCCGGCCACCGCGGCCACCACCAGCACGGTCGCCAGCCCGTACCAGAGGGCGGCGGCCGCCGCCGCCGCCGTGGCCAGCATCAGCATCGCGGTGATGGTCACCTCCGAGCCGCGGGTGCGCAGCCAGGAGCCGAAGACCGAGCCGAGCGCGTTGCCGCCGCCGGCCGCGATCGCCAGCAGGCCCAGCGCCGCGGTCGGGGCCAGGCCGCCGACCGGGTCGACCCGCAGCAGGAAGGCCAGGAAGAGGGTGAGGAAGCCGCTCAGCCCGCGCAGCGACGCCACCGCGCGCAGGCCCAGGATCACCGCGGGCCCGACCGTGCGCAGGCTGGCCTTGGGCCGGACCGGCCGGGCGCCCGGACCCGCCTGCTCGTCGGGCTCGGCGGCCGGGTCGGGACTGGCGTGCAGCACGGCCCGCTGCTCGCCCTTGGCGGAGTCCACCTGGTGCGGCAGGTGGAAGGCCATCAGGGTGCCGATCACGAAGACCAGGAAGGCCCCGCGCAACGGCCAGGCCGGGCCGAGCAGGTGCAGTCCGCCGCCGACCGCGGCGGCCAGTCCGGTGGCCAGCAGCCCGGCCAGGGTGACCCGGGAGTTGGCCTTCACCAGGGTGACCCGGGCCGGCTTGAGCCGGGGCACCACCACCGAGCGCACCACCCCGTAGGCCTTGGAGGCGACCAGGCAGCCCAGCGCCTCCGGGTAGAGCGTCAGGTCGGCGCCGCCGATCGAGCCGGCCATCGTCCACGCGAGCACCGCGCGGACCAGCATCGACATCGCCATCGCGGCCCGGCGGCCGTGCGGCAGCCGGTCCAGCAGCGGCCCGATCACCGGGGCGAGCAGCGCGAACGGGGCCATGGTGATCAGCAGGTAGAGCGCCACCCGGCCGCGCGCCTCGCCGGTGGGGACCGAGAAGAAGATGGTCGAGGCCAGCGCGATGGTGATGAGCATGTCGCCGAAGGAGTTCAGCGCGTGCAGCTCGATCAGCTTGGCCAGGCCCGACTCGCCGGCCCCGTCGGCCGAGGTGGCCCGGCGGATCCGCCGCCCGGTGCCGTGCACCATCCGCCCGGTGCGCAGGCCGGCCGCGGAGGCGCCGCGGACCAGCAGGTTGCGGTGGGCCGGGGTGTGCACCGGGGCGGCTGCGGGGTCCGGATCGGCGCCGGCGGGGGCGCCGCCGTCGGCCGGGGGCAGCGGGGACCCGTCCGCCGGCTGTGGAGGCTCGCCGTCCACAGGGGGGACCGGGTACTGCTGTCGCGGCACGCCGCCCGGATCGGGATCAGTCGGTTCGTGCAGTGCGTGCTGCGACGGGTTCTCGTCCGCCACACCGCCAATCCTGCCTGACAATCCGGCGAGCGACGAGGGATTGACCCCGGCTCGGCGCGGCCCGGGCATGTCGGGCCGGTTCCGTCGGGCTGTCGCCGGAGCAGCCGCGACGGGTAGCCTGCTGTCCGCGTGCGCTGTGTGGCCAGGCCGGTCGGCGGTCCTCGGCCCGCCGGACGGTGGTACCGGCCTCCGGTCACGCAGAATAGGGGCGGTACCCGGACGAGCGGTACCGGTGGCCGTGGAAGACCCGAACGGCCCGGGGCGCGCCACCGGGCGACTAGGCTGCAGGGTAAGAAGACTGGAGAGAATCGACGCCGTGAGTGCTGCGATGCGAAGCCGTACCCCCGACCGGCTCTGTGCCGAGGCCGTCGAACTCGCCAGGCAGGCAGCGGTGGAAGCGGTCGGGCCCGAGGCCGTCGGCGCGCACCTGGGTGCCAAGGCCGAGGGCGAGCGGGTGGTGACCCACACCTACGAGTGCCTGGATCCCGCGTACCGCGGGTGGACCTGGGCGGTGACCGTCGCCCGCGCCCCGCGCGCCAAGGTGGTCACCCTGGACGAGGTGGTGCTGCTGCCGGGCGCCGACGCGGTGCTGGCCCCCCAGTGGGTGCCGTGGAGCGAGCGGCTGCGCCCGGGCGACCTGGGCCCGGGCGACCTGCTGCCCACCGACGCGGACGACCTGCGGCTGGAGCCGGGCTGGACCGGCGACGACGAGGCGTCCCCCAACTCCGCGGTCTTCGACGGTGACGAGGACCTCGTGCTGTCCGACCCGCACGTGCAGCCGGCGCCCGCCCGGGCGCAGATCGGCGCGATCGCGGACGAGCTGGGCATGACCCGGGCCCGGGTGCTCTCCCGGCTCGGCCTGCACCAGGCCGCCGAGCGCTGGGAGAAGGCGCACGGCCCGCAGAGCCCGATGGCCCAGTCCGCCCCGGCCTCCTGCACCACCTGCGGCTTCCTGATCCCGATCGGCGGCTCGCTGGGCCAGGCCTTCGGGGTCTGCGGCAACGAGTTCGGGCCGGCCGACGGCCAGATGGTCTCGCTCGCCTACGGCTGCGGCGGCCACTCCGAGGCGGCCGTGCTGCCGGCCCCGCCGGTGCCGGCCGAGCTGATCCTGGACGAGACCGTGGTCGAGCCGCTCCAGCTGCACCCCGACCGCCAGGGCGGTTCGGTCGAGCCGGACGCCCCGGCCGAGGAGCTCGGCCACGCCTGATCCGGCCTCAGGGCCCGGCCGCGCGAACGGACACGCGGCCGGGCCCGACCCGTCCCGGGGGCGGAGCGTCACCGGGACGAGAGAGAATGCCACCCGTAGCAGTGTCCGGTGTGACAGACGGGGAAGGCGGCGGGTCCAGTGGAGCCTCGCATCATCGGTGGCGGCGACCAGGAGCAGGACGACCGGTTCGACACGGCCGGCCTGCGCCGCCGGGTGCTGGACGCCTGGAGCGCCTCGCCGGCCCGGTTCCGGGAGGACGCCAACGCCGAGGAGGAGCTCGCCCTCGGCGGCTACCGGGACCGTCTGGTGGTCGAACTCGCGCAGAACGCGGCCGACGCCGCGGCCCGGGCCGGCCGGGGCCCCGGCCGGCTGCGGCTGACCCTGCGCGACGGCGTGCTGGCCGCGGCCAACACCGGTGCCGCGCTGGACGCGGCCGCCGTGGAGTCGCTGTCCACCCTGCGCGCCTCCTCCAAGCGCGAGGACGCCGGCCCCACCGTGGGCCGGTTCGGCGTCGGCTTCGCCGCCGTCCTCGCGGTCACCGACGAGCCGGCCATCATCGGCCACACCGGCGGTGCCCGCTGGTCGCTCGCCGAGGCGCGCACCCTGGTCGACCGGGAGGCCGCGGAACGGCCCGGGCTCGCCGAGGAGTTGGTCCGCCGCGACGGTCACGTCCCGGTGCTGCGGCTGCCGCTGCCGGCGGTCGGCGAGCCGCCGGCCGGCTACGACACCGTGGTGCTGCTCCCGCTGCGCGACGGCGCCGCCGAGGACCTCACCCGCCGACTGCTGGAGTCGATCGACGACGCCCTGCTGCTCACCCTGCCGGGCCTGGCCGAGCTGGTGGTGGAGACCCCGGACGGGGCGGTGCGCACCCTCACCCGTGCCGGCGCCGAGCGGACCGAGCACGGCCTGGTCGAGGTGGTGCTCACCGACCGGCGCGGCGACCGGGAGTCCACCGCCCGCTGGCAGACCGTCACCAGCACCGGGGCGCTGGCCCCCGAGCTGCTGACGGACCGTCCGGTGGAGGAGCGGGCCCGCCCCTACTGGACCGTCACCTGGGCCGTCCCGGTCTCCGCGAGCGGCACCCCGGAGCCGGTCCCGGTGACCCCCGTGCTGCACGCGCCCACCCCGAGCGAGGAGCCGCTGGGCGTCCCGGCCCTGCTGATCGCCTCCTACCCGCTGGACTCCACCCGCCGCCACACCGCCCCCGGCCCGCTCGCCGACTTCCTCACCGAGCAGGCCGCCGAGGCCTACACCGAACTGCTCCGGGCCCGCGGCGCCGACCTCGGCTCGCTCTCCCTGGTGCCGACCCCGCTGGGCCGGGGCGCGCTGGACAACGCGCTGCGCACGGCGATCCTGCGCCGGCTGCCCGCCACCGCCTTCCTGCCGCACCCCGAGGCGGTGGAGGAGGGCACCCCCGCGCTGCGCCCCAAGGACGCCACCCTGGTGGAGGGCGCCAACCAGGACGTGGTCGAGGCGCTCGCCCCGATCTTCCCCGGCCTGCTGCCGGCCGGGCTGGAGCGCCGCAGCGAGCTGCGCGCGCTCCAGGTGCGGCGGCTGCCGCTGGCCGAGGTGGTGGACCAGCTCGGCGGCCTGGAGCGGGAGCCCGCCTGGTGGCGCAGCCTGTACGGGGCGCTGGCCGGGGCCGACCCGGAGGCGCTGGGCGCGCTGCCGGTGCCGCTGGCCACCGGGCGGCTGGTGACCGGCCCGCGCCGGGTGCTGCTGCCCTCCGACGACGCCGACTGGGCCGACTTCCCCGGCTACCCGCAGGCCCTCGCCGAGGCGCTGGACCTGCTCGACCTGCGACTGGCCCACCCGGAGGCCGCGCACCCGCTGCTGGCCAAGCTCGGCGCGGCCACCGCCACCCCGGCCGGCATCCTGGGCACCCCCGAGCTGCTCGCCGCGGTGGCCCGCTCGGTGGACCTGGGCGAGGACGACTTCGACGCCGCCGTGGACCTGGCCGACGCCGTGCTCGGCCTGGTCCGGGCGGCCGGCGCCACCCCGGGCGACCACCCGTGGCTGGCCCGCCTGGCGCTGCCGGACGACGAGGGCGAGCTGACCCGGGCCGGCGAGCTGGTGCTGCCGGACAGCCCGTTCGCCCAGCTGGTCCGCACCGAGGACACGCCGTTCGTCGACGAGGACCTGCTGGAGCGCTGGGGCCCGGAGGTGCTGGCCGCCGTCGGGGTGCTGAGCGACTTCGTGCTGGTCCGCGCCGAGGACGTGGTGCTCGACCCGGACGACCTGGAGCGGCTGGACCCCACCGCGCCGGCCGACCGCGCGGTGGGCGGCGCGCCCACCGGCCTGCTGGACGAGGCCCCGGACGGGCTCGACGAGTGGTGCGAGGAGGTCCTGGAGGTGCTGCACGCCGACCGGGCGGGCGACCTCGGGGTGCCCCCGGTGGCCGGCGAGCTGCTGGTGGTGCGGGACCTGGACCTGGTGGACGACGAGGCCTGGCCCGAGGCGCTGGCCCGGCTGGCCCGCCCGCCGTACCGGGACGCGGTGGTCGCCCCCGTGCGGGTGCTGCTGCCGGACGGCAGCTACACCGACCTGCCGCCGTACACCGCGTGGTGGCTGCGCGACCACCCGGTGCTGGACGGCCGCGAGCCGGCCGGGCTGCGGGCGGCCGGCGCGGACTGGCTGCTGCGCGGGCTGTACGACGAGGCCCGCACCACGCTGGACGACCAGTTCCTGCACGCGCTCGGGGTGCGCACCACGCTGGCCGCGCTGCTCGCCGAGCCGCACGGCCCGGAGGAGCTGCTGGACCACCTGACCCACCCCGACAGCGAGGTGACCCACCGCCAGCTGCACGGCATCTACACGGCGCTGGCCGGGGTCGACGCCGAACCCCTGGACGTCGTCCGCGCGCTGCCCCCGCTGGACCCGGAGACCGGCCGCCGACCCGCGCACACCGTGCTGGTGGACGCCGCCGAGGCGGTGGTCGCGGACGCCCCCGACCTGGTCCAGCTGCTCCACCCGTACCCGCTGGTCCCGGTCGCCCCGGCGCTGGCGCCCGCGCTGGCCGAGCGGCTGCACGTCTCGCTGGCGAGCGAGATCGCCGGCGGCCGGGTGCTGTCCGAGGGCGCGCTGCACCGGGTGCCGCCGTTCGTCCGGGAGCTGCTGCCGGGCTGCCCGGCGGCCTACGAGGAGCACGAGGAGCTGCTGGTGGTCGGCCCGGACGGCGAGGAGGCCGCGGTGGACTGGCGCTGGGACGCCGCGGCGGCCGCCCCCGAGCTGCCGTACGACCCGGAGAGCACCGAGGCCCGGGACGAGGACGACGAGTTCGAGCTCGCACCGGTGCCGGGCCTGCTGCACGCCGCCACGCCCGAGGGGCTGGCGGCGGGGCTGGCCTGGTCGGTGGGGCAGTGGCACCGGCGGTTCGAGGTGCTGGCCGCGCTGACCGAGCCGGACCGGGCCTACGAGCTCTCGGCCGCCCGGGACTTCGAGGGCTGACCGGGCCGGGCGGCCGGATCGGGGGCGTCCAGGCTGCGCTTGACGAGGTACCAGACCACTTCGAGCAGCAGCCCGGCCGCCACCGCGATCGCCACGCCCGTCCACGGGTCGCGCACGCCGGCCAGTTCGAGCTGGAAGAAGTCCGACAGCCAGGGCACGGTCAGCACCAGCGCGAAGGCCCCGCCCATCGCGCCGATCAGCAGCAGCCGCCACCAGGTGTACGGGCGGGCCACGATGGCCAGCACCCAGATGGCCACCAGGAATAGGGTCAGGGTGGCCACGCTGGTGTCGGCCTTGAGCTCGGTGGCGTGGTTGGCGCGGGCCAGGGCGTAGGCGGTGAAGGTGGCGGTCCCGGCGATGGCCCCGGCCGGCACCGCCAGGCGCAGCACCCGGCGCACGAAGCCGGGGCGGGCCCGCTCGTTGTTGGGGGCCAGCGCCAGGAAGAAGGCGGGGATGCCGATGGTCAGCGCGCTCAGCACGGTGGAGTGCCGGGGCAGGAACGGGTACGGCACCTGGGTGAAGACCACCAGCAGGGCCAGCAGCACCGAGTAGACCGTCTTCACCAGGAACAGGCTGGCCACCCGCTCGATGTTGCCGATCACCCGGCGGCCCTCGGCGACCACCGAGGGCAGGGTGGCGAAGCTGTCGTCGAGCAGCACGATCTGGGCCACCGCCCGGGTGGCCTCGCTGCCCGAGCCCATCGCCACGCCGATGTCGGCGTCCTTGAGCGCCAGCACGTCGTTGACGCCGTCGCCGGTCATCGCCACGGTGCGGCCGCGCGCCTGCAGGGCGCCGACCAGCTCGCGCTTCTGCTGCGGGGTGACCCGGCCGAAGACGGTGGTGCGGTCGGCGGTGTCGGCCAGTTCCTCGGGGTCGGCGGGCAGGGTGCGGGCGTCCAGCGGGTGCTCGGCGCCGGGCAGGTCCAGGCTCGCGGCCACCGCGCCGACCGAGACCGCGCTGTCGCCGGAGATCACCTTGGCCTCGACCTGCTGGGTCGCGAAGTACCGCAGCGTCGCGGCCGCGTCCGCGCGCAGCCGCTGCTTGAGCACCACCAGGCCGAGCGGGACCAGCTCCTTGGCCGGGTCCGGAGCGTCCAGCGGGACCGGGGTGCGGCCCAGCAGCAGCACCCGCAGCCCCCGGGCACCCAACTCGTCCACCTGGGCCAGCGCCGGGTGGCCGTCGGGCAGCAGCACGTCCGGCGCGCCGAGCAGCCAGCCGGCCTCCGCGCCGGCGGGGTCGAGCAGCTGCACCCCGCTCCACTTGCGGGCCGAGGAGAACGGCACGGCCTGCAGCACCCGCCACCGCTCCTGCTCGGGGCCGGCGCCGCCGTAGGCGTCCAGCACCGCCTGCATGCTCGGGTTGGGGCGGGCGTCGGCGCCGGCCATCACGCCCAGCACCTGCTCCAGCTCGGCCGCCCCCGCCGGGCCGGCGGCCAGCGGGCGCAGCTCCAGCACGTCCATGCCGCCCTCGGTCAGCGTGCCGGTCTTGTCCAGGCAGACCGTGTCCACCCGGGCCAGCCCCTCGATCGCGGGCAGCTCCTGGACCAGGCACTGCCGGCGGCCCAGCCGGACCACGCCGATCGCGAAGGCCACCGAGGTGAGCAGCACCAGGCCCTCGGGGACCATCGGCACGATGCCGGCCACCGTGCGGCGCACCGCCTCGCGCCAGTCGTTGTGCTCCACCGTCCACTGACTGATCACCAGGCCGATCGCGGTGGGGACCAGCAGGTAGGTGATGAACCGCAGGATGGTGTCGATGCCGGTGCGCAGCTCGGACCTGACCAGGGTGAACCGGCTGGCCTCCTCGGCGAGCCGGGCGGCGTAGGCCTCGCGGCCGACCCTGGTGGCGGTGAAGGCGCCGGAGCCGGCGACCACGAAGCTGCCGGACATCACCTGGTCGCCGGGGTGCTTGAGGACCGGGTCGGGCTCGCCGGTGAGCAGCGACTCGTCGATCTCCAGGCCGTCCGCCTCGGTGACCTCGCCGTCCACGATGACCTTGTCGCCGATGCCGAGCAGCACGGTGTCGTCCAGCACGATCCCGGCGACCGCGACCTGCACCGCCCGGCCGTCCCGGCGCACCTGGGGCCGGGCCTCGCCGATCAGCGCGAGCGAGTCCAGGGTCCGCTTGGCCCGGACCTCCTGGACGATGCCGATCGCCGTGTTGGCCACGATCACCAGGCCGAACAGCCCGTCCTGGATCGGGCCGACCACCAGGATCACCGCGAACAGCACCCCGATGATCGCGTTGAACCGGGTGAAGACGTTGGCCCGGACGATCTCCTTGACCGACCGGCTGGAGCGCACCGGCACGTCGTTGACCCGACCTTCGGCCACCCGCTCGGCCACCTCGGCGGCGGACAGCCCGCCGGGCCGGTCGGGGGCGGGGCCCAGGGTGCGGGCACCGGGCGCGGGCTGCTCCGGGGGGTGCGTCATGGCACCGACTCTATGCGCGGCAAATGTCCGGTGCGCCCTGCTTTGGGCCGAAGGCGGGTCGACCGGCGGGCGGGGGTGCCTGAGGGCGGGTCAGGCCTGCTGGGCGGCCCGGTCGCGCTGGATGGCGGCCCGGCGGGCCCGGCAGTACCAGAGGCCGATCAGGCCGAGCAGCCCGCCGGACAGGCAGATCCACGGCCACTGTCCGTGCCCGTGGGCGCTGAGCGCGTGCTGGAACGGCAGCAGCACGACGAAGCCCACGAACCAGAGCACGGTGCCGCCGCCGACGATCGCGACGTCGTTGGCTTCCATGGCCGGCGGGGCGGGGTGCAGCGGGGTCTTCGGCATGGCACGTAGCGTACGGGGTCCGGAAGCGCTCGCGGGGGTGCGCCGAGCGGCGGTTGTCTACGCGCGAAGATGGCGCGTGCACGACCGGTCCACCCATACTTGAAGTTCTCCTCCACCCCCACTTCGAGGACTACGCATGCCTTCCCAGGCCCAGCCGACCCTGGAGTCGCCCGAGCCGCCCGCGCCCGTTCCCCCCACCGGCGCCGTGGACCGTTACTTCCGCGTCTCCGCCCGGGGCTCCAGCCTCGCGCGCGAGCTCCGCGGCGGGGTCGCGACCTTCTTCACCATGGCCTACATCCTGGTGCTGAACCCGATCATCCTGTCCAACGCGGTGGACATGAACAAGCACGCGCTCAGCTTCCCGCAGCTGGTCACCGCCACGGCGCTGACGGCGGGTCTGACCACGCTGCTGATGGGCGTGATCGGCAACGTGCCGATCGGCCTGGCCGCGGGCCTGGGCGTGAACACCATCGTCGCGCTCCAGCTGGCACCCCGGATGACCTGGCCGGACGCGATGGGCATGGTCGTGCTGGCCGGTTTCTGCATCATGCTGCTGGTGGCCACCGGGCTGCGCGAGCGGGTGATGAACGCGGTGCCGCTCGGCCTGCGCAAGGCGATCGCGATCGGCATCGGCCTGTTCATCACCCTGGTCGGCCTGGTCGACTCGGGCTTCGTCAGCCGGATCCCGGACGCCGCGCACACCACCGTCCCGCTCCAGCTGGGCGTCGGCGGCCACCTGCACGGCTGGCCGGTGCTGGTCTTCGTGCTCGGGGTGCTGCTCACCCTGGTGCTGGTGGTGCGCAAGGTGCCCGGCGCGATCCTGATCTCGATCGTGGCGATGACCGTGGTCGCGCTGGTCATCCAGAAGGCCGCCGACCTGCCGGCCGACGCCTGGGGCCTGACCGTGCCGAAGTGGCCCGGCAACCCGGTGGACACCCCGGACTTCAACCTGGTCGGCAACGTCAGCCTGTTCGGCGGCTTCCACCACGTGGGCCTGCTGACCGGCCTGCTCTTCGTCTTCACCGTGCTCATGAGCTCGTTCTTCGACGCGATGGGCACCATCCTGGGCGTCGCCGACGAGGCCCACCTGCTCGACAAGAACGGCGACCTGCCGGGCATCAACAAGATCCTCATGGTCGACGGCATCGCCACCGCCGCGGGCGGCGCCACCTCCTCCTCGGCGAACACCTGCTTCGTCGAGTCCACCGCGGGCGTCGGCGAGGGCGCCCGCACCGGGTTGGCCAGCCTGGTCACGGGCGGGCTCTTCCTGCTCGCGCTGTTCCTCACCCCGCTGGCCACGATGGTCCCGGCCCAGGCGGCCACCCCGGCGCTGATCACGGTGGGCTTCCTGATCCTGGCGAACTCGATCCGCGAGATCGACTGGGCCGACTACACGATCGCGATCCCGGCATTCCTGACGATGGTGCTGATGCCGTTCACCTACAGCATCACGAACGGCATCGGGATGGGCTTCATCACCTTCTGCGTGCTGCGGATCGCCACCGGCCGGTGGAAGTCGGTGCCGGTCGCGCTGTACGTGGTGGCGGCGGTGTTCGCGTTCTACTACCTGATGCCGGCGCTCGGGATCGGGCAGTAGCGGGCGAACCACCGGTGAGCGGTCGGGGGTGGAGGGCCCGGCCCTCCACCCCGGTGGCCGCTCAGAACGCGGCCGCGTGGTCCTGCGCCCAGCTGAGGTAGCTGCGGGCCGGGCGGCCGAGAAGGGTTTCGACGGTGCCGGTGGTCCTGGCCGGGTGGCCGACCGAGGCGGACCAGACGGAGAAGATCGCGTCCAGGACCGGGCCGGGGACGAAGGCGCTCATCGCCTCGCGGGCGACCTCGGCCGGGAGTTCCTGGTAGCTGAGCGGGCGCTGCAGGGCGCGGCCCAGCAGCGCGGCCTGCTCGGCGTGGGTCAGCGAGTCCGGCCCGGTCAGCTCGTGGATCCGGCCCTGGTGGCCCGGGGTGGTGAGGGCGAGCACCGCGACCTCGGCCAGGTCGGCCTCGTGCACCGGGGCCGCGGTGGCCCCGGCGTAGGCGCCGCGGATCACGTCGCCGCCCTTGGTCTGGCCCGCCCAGGCCAGGGTGTTGGCGGCGAAGGAGTAGGCGCGCAGGAAGGTCCAGGAGAGGGCGGAGGCGCGCAGCGCCTGCTCGATCTCCCAGTGGTAGGCCGCGATCAGGTTGGCCTGCTCCGCCGCCGCGTCGTCCACCGCGCCGGAGGAGAGCAGCACCACGTGCCGCACGCCCGCCCGCTCGGCCGCGGCCACGAAGCCGGGCCCGCTGCCCGGGGCGGCGAACAGGAAGACCGACTGCACGTCCTTGAGCGCCGCGGCCAGCGCGTCCGGGTCGGTCAGGTCGCCCGCGGCCACCTCGACGGTGGCGGGGAGGTCCACCTGCTCCGGACGGCGGGTCAGCACCCGGACCGCGTGGCCCTGCTCGACCAGCTGGGCCACCACGTGGCGGCCGACGTTTCCGGTGGCACCGGTGACGAGGATCATGGATTCCCCCAGGAGGAGTGGCGAACTGGCCCGACAGGAAAAAGAGTAGAGTCCATTGCGGCCAGTTTCCGGCCGCAATGGACTCCGATCGTGACGGTCCGTCAGGCGGCCAGTTCGGCCTCGGCGGCCGGGGCGGCGACCCGCTCCGGCGCCGGCTCGCCCTTGCGCATCACCAGTGCGGCCACCAGGGCCGCCGCCAGCACGCCGATCCCGCCGAGGGTGAAGGTGGTGGACATCGCGTCGGTGAAGGCCGCCCGGGCCGCGTGCACCAGGCCGGCGTCCCCGTGCGCCGCCGCCAGCGCGCCGGCGATCGACTGCCTGGCGGCGGCGGGGGCGTCGCCCGGCATCCGGCGGGCGAAGTCGCCGGCCAGCAGCGAACCCAGGATCGCGATGCCCAGCGCGGTGCTCGCCTGCCCGATGGTGTCGTTCAGCGCGGAGCCGACACCCGCCTGCTCCGGCGGGATCGTGCCCATCAGCGCGCCCACCGCGGCCGGCATCGCCAGCCCGGCGCCCAGGCCCAGCAGGCCCAGCGCGGTGGCGGGGACGGCGAAGCCGGTGTCGGCGGAGACGGTGCTCAGCAGGGCGAAGGAGGCGGCCATCACGACCATGCCGGTCAGCACCAGTGCCCGGTTGCCCAGCTTCGCGGCCAGCTTGGCGCCCACCCCGTTGCCGATCAGCGCGGTGACCGCCAGCGGCACGAAGGCCAGGCCCGCCTTGACCGGCGAGTAGCCGAGCACGAACTGCAGGTACTGGGTCAGCACCAGCAGCAGGCCGCCGTTGCCGATCTGCACCAGGGTCAGCGACAGCGAGCCGCCGGTGAAGTCGCGGTGCTTGAAGAGCAGCAGCGGGACCATCGGCGACGCGGTGACGTTCTCCCAGACCACGAAGCCGCCGAGAGCCAGCACCGCGACGGTCAGTGTGATCCAGGCGTGGCCGCCCAGCGCGCCGTGCTGCGGGAGCTCGATGATCCAGCCGACCAGCGCCGTCATCCCCGCCGCCGACAGCACCGCGCCCAGCGGGTCCGCCTTCTGCCACGGGCCCTTGGACTCCGGCATCAGCAGCAGGCCGGCCAGCACCGCCAGGGCCACCACCGGGACGTTCAGGAAGAAGATCGCGTGCCAGGAGAAGTGCGCGATCAGCACGCCGCCCAGCACCGGGCTGCCCACCAGGCCCAGCAGCGAGACCGAGCTCCAGGCCGCCATCGCCTTGGCGCGCTCCTGCTCGTCGAAGACGGTGATCAGGATGGACAGCGTGGACGGCATGATCAGCGCGCCGCCGACCCCCATCGCCACCCGGGCGGCGATCACCTCGCCGGGGTTGGCGCAGAAGGTCGCCGCCAGTGAGGCACCGCCGAAGAGCAGCAGGCCGATCAGCATGATCCGGCGCCGGCCGAAGCGGTCGCCCAGGCTCCCCGAGGTGAGCAGCAGGCCGGCGAAGACCAGGACGTAGGAGTCGAGGATCCACTGGGTGTCCTGGGCGGTCGCGCCCAGCTCCCTGGTCATCGAGGGCACCGCGACGGTCAGCGCCATGCTGTCCACCACCAGCACCAGCGAGCTGAGGCAGAGCACGATCAGGATCCACCAGCGCCGCGGGTTGCGGACTGCGGTCTCGGCAACGGCTTCCATGGTTCGTTCCCCTCCGGGACTCCGGGTTGCGCACACTGTTCCTTCGATGGGAACACTGTATGCAGCTGCGAACAGTGTGCGCAAGCCTTAAGTGTGTACGCTGAAGCGAACGCTGTACGCAGGAGGAGAGAGGGGCGCCCCGTGGCCGCCAGGACCAACCCGATCCCGTCCGTCTGGGCCCGTGAACCGCGCGAGCCCGAGCAGCCCGCGCTCAGCCGGGCCGCGATCGTGCGCGAGGCGATCGTGATGCTGGACGCCGACGGCGCCGAGGCGCTGAGCATGCGCAAGCTCGGTGCCCGCCTCAACGCCGGGGCCACCTCGCTCTACCGGCACGTCGCCACCAAGGACGAGCTGATGGAGCTGGCCACCGACGAGGTGTTCGGCGAGATCGCCGTGCCGGCCGTCCGGCCGGGCGCCGACTGGCGGGACCCGGTCGGCGAGGCCGCCGCCGCCTTCCGGGACACCGCGCTGCGCCACCCGTGGCTGGCCTCGGTGCTCGGCCAGGCCGGCCTGGCCTACCTGGGCCCCAACCTGATGGCGTTCTCGGAGCAGTTGGCCGCCCTCTTCGACGCCGCGGGCTTCCCCGAGCCGTCCCGCGCGATCGAGACGGTGCTCTTCTACGTGATCGGCGTCGGCACCACCGAGGCCGCCTGGCTCACCACGGTGGCCCGCTCCGGCGAGAGCGAGCAGGAGTTCGTGGCCCGCCTGCTGCCCGCCGCCCAGCAGGCGCACGCGGACTACGACCACCTGGCCGGGGGCGTGCCGCAGGAGCTGGCCGACCCGGCCGCGGCCCGCGAGGAGAAGTTCCGCTACGGGCTGGAGGTGGTGCTGGACGGTCTGGCCGTCCGCCTCGGCGGGGGACGGGCGTAGGCCCGGGCGTCAGCCGAGCAGCCGAGCAGCCGAGCCACCCGGGTCAGCCGAGCAGGCGCGCCACCCGGGTCAGCCGAGCAGGCGCGCCACCTGCTCGACCGACCAGTGCCCGGCCGCGCCCGGCCGGGTGCTCAGGTAGCGCGCGATCCGCGCGGTGGACCAGGCGTGCGACTCGCGCAGGCCGGTGCCCAGGTGGCGCAGGTAGCGGGCCGAGGGCGGGTTGAGCGGGGCCTCGGCCGCGGTCCAGGGCGCGGTGAAGGTGAGCACCGGGTGGCCGTCGAGCCAGCCGGGGCAGACCAGCGTCTCGTACCGGCCGTTCCCGTACCCGGCCCGGCCGGTGCGCAGCACCGGGGCGAGGTCGGGTCCGTCCCCGGGCGGCCGGTGCATCTCCTGGGCCGCCAGGTCGCCGAACTGGGCCGCCGTCAGCAGGTAGGCGCGGGCCGGGATCCGGCCAGGTCCGTGCGGGTCGTGGAAGGCCATCCCGCCGGTCCACACCGCCGACTCCAGGGCGAAGTACAGCCGCCCGGGCAGCCGGACCGCCCGGTCGGCCCGCGGCGGCCGGGGGTCGCGGCAGCCCGGGTGCGCGGGGAAGGCGGGCTCCCCGCCGGGCGGCCGACCGCCGGCCAGGTAGGCGGTCAACCGTTCGAGGTGCAGGTTGGAGCCGTACGCCGCGTACCAGACCAGGTCCGGCGACCCACCCGGCTCCGGTGGCTGGAAACCGTGCTGTGTAGCCCAGTTGACGGTGGGCATACTGCCTCCCAGAGCTGTGAGGGGACACGGGGCCGATGGTGCGATGGGATCCGAGCACGATAGACGAGGCTGACTTCCTGCCCGAGCCGTTCCACACGGCGGACCGGGCGGCCCTCCTCGGGCAGCGGCAGACGCTGCGCTGGTACCGCTGGATGATCGTGATGCTGGTGCTGGCCGCCGCCGTCGGCGTGGTGGCCACCGGCCGGGGGGCGGCACCGCTGGTCTCGGTGGCGGCCTTCCTGGTGGCCGGCTTCTTCTGGTCGCGGCTGCGCTCCACCAACCCGCAGGCCCACTGGTACCAGGCCCGGGCGGCGGCCGAGTCGGTGAAGACGCTGGCCTGGGCGTACACCGTGCGGGCCCACCCGTTCGACGGCCCGGCCGACTCGCTGGAGGTGGACGAGGTCTACCGGGCCGAACTCGCCCGGCTGCTGGCCACCTTCGAGGAGTACGGTGTGTTCGGCCCGGACGCGGCACCGGAGGTCACCGACGGGATGCGCAGCCTGCGCGCCGAGAGCCTGGTGGTCCGGCGCACCTGCTACCTGCGGATGCGGGTGGAGGACCAGCGCACCTGGTACCTGGCCCGGGCCCAGGCGTACGAGTCGCAGTCGGTCACCTGGGGGCTGGCCACGGTGGCCCTGATGATCATCGGTGGCGGCGCGGCGGTGGCCCAGGCGGCCGGCGCCTTCTCGGTCAGCATCTTCGCCGCCTGTGCGGCGGCCGCCGCGGCGGTGGTCGCCTGGACCCAGCTGATGCAGCTGCGCCCGCTGGCCCTGGGGTACCAGTTGGCCGCCCGTGAACTCGACCAGGTCTGGGGCCGGTTGAGCACCCTGGACCTGAACGCCCCGGACGCCGAGGCCGCCTGGGCCCGGCTGGCCGGGGACGTGGAGAGCGCGGTGTCCCGCGAGCACACCGGGTGGCGCAGCCGGCGGGCCTTTCCGCGCTGAGGGCCGACCGGCCGTCAGGAGAAGATCACTGAGCGCAGCCTGAGCCGGTCGCCGAGCCGGCTGCCCGGGGTCATCACGTAGTACGTGTCGCCCGCGCAGTCGAAGTCCAGGAAGACCGTCGCGGTGGCGTCGGTGTGGTTCGCCGGCGCGAAGGCCGCCTGGTCGTCGGTCGCCTCGGGCAGGTCGAGGCAGGTGCCGCCGTCGGGGTCGTGCAGCGCGGCGCGGGGGCCCGGGCCGAATGCGTACTCGAAGCTCCCCGCGGCGGCGAAGGCCGAGCTGGGCAGCGTCACGGCGAGCAGCAGCGCGCCGGCGGAGGCGGCGACGGCATGGCGAAGGCGCATGGCGGAGGATTCCCTGGATCGACGGGTCGTCAGTGCGCGCTCACCCTAGGGCGCGACGGGTCGGCCGAAACGGTTCTCCCGGTCTCGCCCGGCGTGTCCGCCGCCGGTCAAACCCGATTGCGCGGGGGATTTTTATTTAGCTAGGGTAATGACGTAAGCTAAGGATCATGTCCGAGATGTCCGGGGACGACCTCGCTGCCGTCAGTCAGCTGCGGTCGTCCGTGATGCGGCTGGCCCGCCGGTTGCGGCACCAGCACGTGGAGCAGTCGTTGAGCCCCACCGAGATGGGGGCGCTGGGCACGCTGGCGCGGTGCGGGAGCGCCACGCCGGGGGAGCTGGCGCGGCGCGAGCACGTCCAGCCGCCTTCGATGACCCGGATCATCGCGATGCTGGAGGAGAAGGGCCTGGTGCGGCGCGAGTCGCACCCGCAGGACCGGCGGCAGGTGGTGGTCAGCATGACCGACCAGGCCGCCGAGATCCTGGACGAGAGCCGTCGGCGCCGCAACGCCTGGCTCGCCGAGCTCGCCTCCCAGCTGACCGAGGAGGAGTGGGCGACGGTACGGGCGGCGGCCCCCGTACTCGACCGGCTCGCGCATCTCTGAGGCGTCCCGGGCACGGCACGGCACACGCGAACGAGAGGACCCAGATGAGCAAGGGAAGCCATACCGCCGACCCCGACGAACGCACCGCGGCGCACTCCGCCGCACCGGGCCCCACAGGGGCCGTCTTCACCCGCCCGGGAGGGATGTTCTCCTCGTTGCGGGTGCGCAACTACCGGTACTTCTTCGCCGGACAGATCGTCAGCAACACCGGCAGCTGGATGCAGCGCATCGCCCAGGACTGGCTGGTGCTGAGCCTGACCGGCAGCCCCCTCGCGGTGGGCATCACCACCGCCATGCAGTTCCTGCCCACCCTGCTGCTCGGCCTCTTCGGCGGGGTGCTGGCCGACCGGATGCCCAAGCGCCGGCTGCTGATCGCCACCCAGGGCGCGATGGGCGTGCTCGCGGCCGGACTCGCCGCCCTCACCCTGACCGGGCTGGTCACCGAGTACTACGTCTACGCCTTCGCGCTGCTGCTCGGCCTGGTCACCGTGCTGGACACGCCGACCCGGCAGGCCTTCGTCTCCGAGATGGTCGGCCCCGAGGACCTGAGCAACGCGGTCTCGCTGAACGCGGCCAACTTCCAGAGCGCCCGGCTGGTCGGTCCGGCAGTGGCCGGTCTGCTGATCGCCGCCGTGGGCAGCGGCTGGGCCTTCGCGCTCAACGCGCTCTCCTTCGCCGCGGTGATCGCCGGGCTGCTCGCGATGCGCCCCGACGAGCTGCGCCCGGTGGACCGGATCCCGCGCGAGAAGGGCCAGTTGAAGGAGGGGCTGCGGTACGTCAAGGAGCGCCCCGACCTGATCTGGCCGATGGTGCTGGCCGGCTTCATCGGCACCTTCGGGTTCAACTTCCCGACCCTGCTCTCCGGTTTCGCCTACGGCACCTTCCACGTCGGCCCGGGTCAGTACGGCCTGCTCAACACGGCGATGGCGCTCGGGTCGCTGGCCGGCGCGCTGTACGCGGCCCGCTGCGGCAACCCGCGGCTGCGCTGGCTGACCGGCGCGGCGCTGGCCTTCGGAGTGCTGGAGCTGGCCGGTGCCGCGGCGCCCGGGTACTGGACCTTCGCGGCCCTGCTCACCCTGATCGGCGCCTTCGGACTGACCTTCAACACCGCGGTCAACTCCTACCTGCAGCTGGCCACCGACCCGGAGATGCGCGGCCGGGTGATGGGCCTGCTGGTCCTGGTCTTCACCGGCGGCACCCCCGTCGGCGCGCCGCTGGTGGGCTGGGTGACGGACGCCTACGGCGCCCGGACCGGGCTGCTGGCCTGCGGCGCGGTCTCCGCACTGGCGGCCGCGGTGGTGGGCCTGGTGCTCGCCCGGTGCGCGGACCTGCGGCTGCGGGTGGACCTGCACCGCGGCAGCCGGGTGGTGGCCCTCGTGCCGCGCACCCCGGTCGCGGAGCGGCCGCGGGAGCTGGCCACGGCCTGCTGACGGTGCGTCGGGGGCGGCCGCACGGCGCGGCCGCCCCCCGACGTCCGCTGCTACCGGAGCACGGTGACCTGCAGCTGCGGGGCGGACCGGATCTCGGCCTCGGTGTACCGCTCGGTCACCCACTGGCCGCGCGAGAAGAGCGCGGTCTGGTCCGTGTAGTGCGGGGAGTCGGGGTTCACCGACTCCCCGTAGGTGAGCAGGGTCCGGGTCTGCGGCCCCCGTGCGGTCAGTTCGGTGGCCATGACGAAGCTCGAACCGTCGGCGGCGTTCGCCGCGGTGCTCGTCCCGGCGGCACCGGCGCGGCCCGAGTCCGCACCGGCCCGGACCACGTTGAAGCACCCCAGGTGTCCGTCGCAGCCGGGCAGCGGCACCCCGTCCCACTGCTGGGTGGCGCCCAGCGGCACGTCCACCGGCAGCTTCGCGGCGGTCAGCTGTTCGACGGCGTCGGCCAGCGCGCGCCCCACCCGCGGGTCGGCGGGGTCGAAGCCGCGCGGCGTGGTGAGCGGCTGCGCGGGGTCGTAGGCCACCTTCCACCAGGTGCGCGGACCGCTGCGCATCAGGTTCCAGAAGAACGCCTGCCACAGTGCCGCGCCCCGGCTGTCGGTCGCGTACCGGGCGTCCCAGCCGGCCAGCGCGTCGCAGGCGGCGTGCAGGTCGACCGTGCTGCCGTCGGTGGCGGTCACGCCCGGGGTGGTCCGGCAGAGCGCGACCACGTCGTCCCGGCCGAGCTCGGCGACCTGGTTGCGGTCGTTGCCCATGGTCGCCTGGAGGGTCGGCAGGTCGAAGCCGGGTGCGCCCTGCCCGTCGGTGCCGTCCAGCCGCTGGGCGATCATCCGCAGGCCCAGCTGCGGACGGGGGTCCAGCACGGTGCCGGCGTCGTAGCCGGGCGCCAGACCGGTCAGCGGGGCGGCCGGGTTGGTCAGGTACGGGCCGTTGTTGGAGTTGGCCACGTAGTCGGTCCGGGTCAGCTTCGGCTGCTCGGCCGGTCCGTGCTCGCCGGGCACCAGGGCGTCGGGGTCGCTGCCCCAGTCGCAGGCCGTGGTGGAGCCGTCCAGCGCCGGCGGCAGGTCGCCGGCGCGCGGCACCGCGCACCGGACGCGCTGGTCCGCGGTCAGCACCGGCACCCGGGAGGCGTCGGCGAAGTAGGTGGTCCCGGTGGCGTCGGTGGCGATCACGTGGGTCCACGGGATGCCCTGGTAGGCGGTGTCGGCGGCGCGCAGCTGGTCCAGGTCCTGGGCGCGGTCGAGGGCCAGCCACTCGTTCATCGAGCGCAGGTTCTCGGCGTTGGCGTCGCGCACGGTGTAGGCGTGCGCCGTGGTCCAGCCCGGGCCGAGCACCGGGCCGTAGCGCGAGGTGTACACGGTGCGGGTGACGGTGCCGGTGCTGCCGTCGGCGCCGCGCACCGCCACCCGGACCTGGCGCTGCCCCATCGCCTCCGCCCTGCCGTCGACCAGGTAGCGGGTCGGATCGCCCGGGACCAGGTCGAGCCGGTAGACCTCGGCGTGCTCGCCGTACGCGGTGGTGTGGGTCCAGGCCAGCGACTGGGTGTGCCCGATCTCCACCAGGGGGGTGCCGTAGAGGCTCGCCCCCGACACGTCCAGCACGCCGGGGATGGTCAGTTGCAGTTGGTAGAAGCGGCTGCTGCCGGTCCAGTCCAGGTGCGGGTTGGCCAGCAGCAGGCCGTCGTGGCCCCGGCTGGCGTCGCGGCCGATCGCCCAGCCGTTGCTGCCGTGCTCGGTGTCGGTGAGCCTGGCCAGCGCGTCGGCCCGGCCGGCCGAGCGGTCCGGTGCGGTGGGACCGTCGGGGGTGCTCGCCCCCGGTGCGGTGGCGCCGCCGATCAGCCCGGCCAGGCCCGCGCTCCCCATCAGCCCGTTGACCTCGTACTCCAGGTTCCACATGTCCTGCGCCGTGATCGGGGTGACCCACGGCTTGCCGGCGCACTGCTTGTCGGGCAGGCGGTCCACGCCGGTCTCGCGCAGGTAGCGGTTGTAGCCGGCCACGTAACCGTCGACCACTTGGCGCAGTTCGGCCGTCGGGCCGAGCGGCGCGGGCCGGTCGAGCAGGTGCTGCACGGTGCCGGACTCGTTCAGGGCCTGGTGGTACGCGTCGCTGTCCAGGTTGTCGGTGCCGGTCGGGTCATCCGGGGAGGCGGGTCCGAACCAGCGGGCCCGCTCGCCGCGCACGGTGGCCACCTGGTCGGCCAGTTCGCAGATGTCGTCCTGGGCGAAGGCGTACCCGTACCCGTAGCCGAGACCGGCGTAGTCGTGCGCGAGGACGTGCGGGATGCCGTACTCGGTGCGCCGGATCTCGGCGCTGTACCGGCCGCCGTGCACGCTGCGGTCGGCGTCCGCTGCGTGCGCTGCGGCGGGCAGCGTTGCCGCAGCGCCGGCGAGGGCGCAGAGGGCGACCGCGGAGGTGGTCAACCGCCGTATCCATGACGTGTCGTGAGTGTCTGTCAGGTTCCCCATGGGCACCATCGTGCCGAGGCGGGCCCCGCTCGTCGTCAGCCGCTGGGCCAAGCCCGCCGACGCCGTGTCGTCCCCGCGGTGTACTCCCTCCGGAGGGGTCAGAGCCGGATCTCCAGCACCTGGCCGGGCCAGACGGTGCCGTCCGCCGTCGTCACCTCGAACGATTCGGTCTCGGTGAAGCCGAGCGCCCCGTACTGGGCGACCAGCTTGCGGTCCGGGCCGGCGTAGCAGTCGACCCGGAGCAGGCGGACGCCGCGGCGGGCGGCCTCCGCGCGGGCGTCGGCGATCAGGGCGGCGCCGATGCCGGAGTTCCGGTGCGCCCGGCTGGTCACCAACTGCTGGACGTAGAGCTCTGGTTCGTCGGTCTTGGGGGCGTAGTCGGGGGCTCCGGAGGTCAGCACGCAGCTGCCGACGGGGCGACCCCGGTCGTCCTCGGCGATCCGGACCAGGTGGTCCCGCGCGTACCGCTCCACCCGCTCCACCACGGCCGGCCGCTCGGACCACGGGACGGAGCCCCACTGCTCGGTCCGGCCCCGGGCGGCGAGCCAGGCCACGGCGGCGTCGAGCAGGGCGAGCATGGCGGGGACGTCGGCGGGACCACCGGTGCGGATCTTCATGCCACCCGTTCTACCGGGCGGTCGCGGCACTGTCAGCATCGTTTCTGCTGCAGCGGGTCAGAACGCCGAGCTCAGTCCCAGGGCGACCAGCACGGGTGCCAGGTAGACCAGGGGGAACGGGATGTGCGCGTAGGACCGGGCCCGGACCACGGTGGCCACGGCGCCCGCGTAGTAGAGCACCAGGCCGATCGCGGCGGCCACCCAGAGCGCGGGGACGAACAGCCCGACCACCAGGCCGATCGCGCCCGCCGCCTTGGCGGCGCCGAGGTACGGCAGCCAGGACAGCGGCACCCCGTAGGCGGTGAGGGGCTCGACCACGTACGCGGCCCGGGCGAAGACGGACGCGGCGGAGAAGGCGGAGAGGGCGGCGGCGATGCTGCTGGCGACGACGAAGGCGGTGGACATCGGGGACTCCCGGGGGGTTCGGCGGTTGCTTCCACTGCACTGACCCGCAGGGGTGGGGGAGTGTGACCGGTGGGGCGGGAAAATCTTCGGCGGGACCTTCCTGATCATCGGTCAGGGAAAAGAGCTGGTAAGGCTGATGATCGTTCTGCTAGGTTCCTGTCGACCGTGCACGAGAACGAGGAGGTGGGACCGATGACCGCAGGACGCATGCGGGTGCTCCCCCTCGCCACCACGGTCGGGCGATCGGCATAAGTGCCGCTTGGAGCGCCCTCTCAGCCGGGCACTTTCGAAAGGCCACTGCCATGAACTCCTTGATCTTCACCGCCGAGTCCACCGCCCACGGCATCGTCGAGCGCGACTTCACCGTCGACGGCGTCCCGGGCGTCCTCTGGTCCCCCGAGGGGGCGGGGCGCGCACCCCTGGTCCTCCAGGCGCACGGTGGCGGCAACCACAAGAAGCACCCGGCGATGTCCGGCCGGGCCGCCCTGCTGGTGCGCGACTGCGGCTACCACGTGGCCGTCCTCGACACCCCCGGCCACGGCGACCGCCCGCGCACCGAGCACGACGAGCGGGAGGTCGAGGCGCTCTTCGCGGCCCGCGCGGCCGGCGAGCCGGAGGGCCCGATCGTGGTCCGCTACAACGACCACCTGGCGAAGCTCGCCGTGCCCGAGTACCACGCGCTGCTGGACGCCCTGCAGGAGCTGCCGGAGATCGGCACCGACGGCCCGGTCGGCTTCTGGGGCAACAACATGGGCACCGCGATCGGGGTGCCGTTCGTGGCCGCCGAGCCCCGGATCAGGGCCGCCGTCTTCGGCCAGCACTGGCCCGACGTGCTGGCCGCCCACGCCGCGCGGATCACCGTCCCGATCGAGTTCGCCCTGCAGTGGGACGACGAGCACATCTCCCGCGAGGAGGGCCTCGCCCTGTTCGACGCCTTCGCCTCGGCGGAGAAGTCGCTGCACGTGAACTCGGGCCGGCACAAGGAACTGCCGCGGTTCGAGGCCGAGAGCGCGGTGCGGTTCTTCGCCCGCCACCTCGGCGGTGCGGCCGGGGCCTGATCCGGGCGGGGGGGGGGGGGGGGGCGGGGCGGGGGGGGCCGCCCACCGCCCCACCGCCCCAGAAACAAACCGGCCGCCACCCGAGATCGGTGTCGTATAAACAAAAGAAGGCCGCCGCCACATCGATCACGGCCGCGCCACCAGCACGGGCTGTCGTCGCGTCAACTGACGACGCGTTCGCCCGCTTTCACCACTTCCGCCCCAGCCAGTCCGGGCCACGTCACGTCCTCCCCGCCCCGCCGTACCCGCGCGGCCGCGTGATGCTCCATGCCCGGCCGCCGGTTCCTTCGTGCCCTCATCCAGCAACGGAACAGGATCCGTCATGCGCCTGCGCGCCCTCCGCGCCCTGCCCGTCCTCGCCGCGCTCTCCCTGGTGCTCGGCTCGCCCGCCTTCGCCGACGCCGTGCCCGGGTACGGGCCGTTGCCGCCGCAGAACCCGGCCACCGCCGGCAACGGCACCGCGACCATGCACGGGGACAGCGCCTCCAGCGACACCACCCCGTACGCCGGACCCGGCACGGGTGCGGTCAACTGGAGCCGCACGGCACTGGCTTCGGCCTGCCCGACGATCGTGATCGGCAGCGACGCCAAGCCGGTGGCGCTGTGCACCACGATCTTCGGCCAGACCCCGACCGTCCACCTGCTCAACCCCGCCGACGGCAGCGACCTTGCCTCGCTCGCGCTGCCCAAGGGGAGCCTGTTCGGCGGCGTCTACGCCTACCTGGACAACGCGAACGCGCTGGTCGTGGTGGACGGCAACGACAACCTGCTGCGCATCGGCCACCACCAGGACGGCGCCGGACACTGGGCGCTGACGGTCGGTCAGAGCACGTTGCTGGCCGGGGCGATACCCGCCGGCGACAACATCGTGGGCCTCAGCCCCGGGTGGGACGGCCGGATCTGGTTCGCCACCGGCGGCGGGGTGATCGGGACCGTGGACACCGGTACCGGGGCGGTGCGCACGCTCAGCACTGGGGAGGGCGTCGGCAACAGCATCTCCACCGTGCCCGGCCACACCGCCGTGGCCACCGACCACGCGCTCTACCTGCTCGCCGAGGCCCCCGACGGCACCCCGGTGGTGGAGTGGCGGGCCGCCTACGACCGCGGGCCGGGCCGCAAGCCGGGGCAGCTCAGCTGGGGCACCGGCGCCACCCCGAGCTTCTTCGGCCCGGGCGACGGCACCGAGTACGTGACCATCACCGACAACGCGGCCCCGCACGAGAACCTGCTGGTCTACCGGGTGGCCGGCGGTCCCGCCCCGGTCTGCACCACGCCGGTGCTGACCCAGTACCCGGCCAGCGGCACCGAGGACGCCGTGATCGCCTCCGGCCGCAGCGTCTTCGTCACCAACACCTACGGCTACCCGTACCCCGCCCTGCCGGCCGGCGCCCCGGCCAGCACCCCCTCCTCGGCCGACTTCGACGGCGGGCTGAGCCGGATCGACCTGGACGCCGACGGCGCCGGCTGCCACCCGGTGTGGAACAGCACCGTCAAGTCCGCGGCGCTGCCCCGGCTCTCGCTCGCCGACGGGCTGATCCACACCCTGACGGTGAGCGGCCCGACCGGGGCGGCGGGCGTGCAGACCTTCGCCTCCTACTCCTACGCCACCCTCGACCCGGCCACCGGCGCCCAGCGCTCCAGTTCCTGGATCGGCCTGGGCCTGCTCTACAACCCGCTCCAGATGACCGGCACCACCGCCCCCGACGGCACCCTCTACCAGGGCACCGAGACCGGGGTGCTGCGGATCACCCGGCGATGACCGCGCCGGACCTGGTGGCGCGCCACATCCTCACCGGGGCGCCGGGCTCCGGGAAGACCGCGATCCTGCGCCAACTGGAATGGGACGGCTACCCGGTGGTCGAGGAGGCCGCCACCGACGTGATCGCGCTGCGCCAGGCGCAGGGCGATCCGGAGCCCTGGCAGCGGCCCGCGTTCGTGGCGGACGTCGCCCGGCTGCAGCGCCGGCGCCAGCAGGCGTTCCCGGACCACCCGGTGCAGGTCTTCGACCGCTCCCCGGTCTGCACCATGGCCCTGGCCGCCTTCCTCGGCCACCCGGTCGGCCCGGTGCTGGCCGCCGAGCTCGACCGGATCCGGACCGAGCGGGTGTACCGGCCGCAGGTGCTGCTGGTCCGGCAACTCGGCTTCGTCACGCGGACCGAGGCGCGCCGGATCAGCCTGGCCGAGGCGCGGCGCTTCGAGCGGTTCCACCTGGACGCGTACGCCGCGCTCGGCTACGAGTGCGTCCCGATCGACCCGGGACCACTGGCCGAACGGGTGGCCGCGGTCAAGGCCCACCTGGCGGGCTAGCGACCGGCGGCCGTCACCAGGGCTCCCACCGCCAGGGCCAGGTAGCCCAGCGGGAAGGCGAGGTTGTGCAGCACCCGGGTGTACAGGTGCACGCCCACCGCGCCGACGAAGAAGAGCACCAGGCCCGCGGCGGCGGCCAGCCCGATCGGGCCGAAGCCGGCCAGGCCCAGGGCCAGGCCGGCCGCCCCCGCGAGCTTGGTGAGGGCGAGCGGGGCGATCCAGGAGCGGGGCACCCGCACTTCGGCCGAGTTGGCCAGCACGAAGGGGGCCTTGGCGAGGTCGGCGACGGCGATGCCGGCGTTGGCGACGATCGCGAGGGTGGTGAGGGTGAGCTGGGCAGCGGACACGGCGGGGCCTTTCCGGGAGGCTGGGCGGGGATGGCCACCAGCCTCCCGGGGTGGTCGCGGCACCGTCCAATACCGGTGTCCATAACCTGTGCGCATGGATGTCGACACCCGTCTGCTGCGCACCTTCCTGGTCGTCGCCGAGGAGGGCACCCTGACTCGCGCCGCCCAGCGGCTGTACGTCTCGCAGCCCGCCCTGACCAAGCAGGTGCGGCAGTTGGAGGCGCAGCTCGGCCAGGCCCTGTTCACCCGGTCGCGGGCCGGGATGGTCCTCACCGGGCCCGGGCGGGCGCTGGCCGCCGCCGGACCCGCGGTGGTCGAGGCCTGGGACCGGGCGCTGCAGCAGACCCGCCGGGCCGCCCGGGTGCTGCGGGTCGGGACGCTGGCCGGCGGCGCCAACGAGGCCACGCCCGCCATCGTCGCGGCCTTCACCCGGCGCCACCCCGGGTGGCGGGTCGAGACGCGCCAGTCCGCGTGGTCCGACCCGACCGCCGGCCTGGCGGCCCGCGAGGTGGACCTGGCCCTGCTGCGGCTGCCGTTCCCGGGCCAGCAGGACTACCGCACCGAGGTGCTGCTGACCGAGCCCCGCTGGGTCGCGCTGGCGTCCGGGCACCCGCTGGCGGCCCGGGAGCTGATCGCGTTCCAGGAGCTGTGGGACGAGCCGTTCGTGGCCGCCCCGGCCGAGACCGGCGCCTGGCGCGACCACTGGCTGGCCGCCGACGAGCGGGCCGGCCGCCCCGTGCGGATCGGCGCCGTCACCGACCAGCCGGACGACTGGCTGAGCGCGATCGCCAACGGCTTCGGCGTCGCCCTGGCGCCCGCCTCGGCCGCCCGGTTCTACGCCCGCCCCGGCGTCACCTACCGGCCCGTCAGCGGCGTCAGCGCGACCAGTGCGGCCGTCGCCTGGGTCCCGGCCGACGACGCCAGCGAGCCGGTGCGGGCCTTCGTCCGGTGCTGCACCGAGGCGGTGTGCGGAGAATGAGGCCATGAGGCTCTTCGTCGCCGTCACGCCCCCCGCCGCCGCGCTGGCCGAACTGGCCCGGGCGGTCGCACCGCTGCGCGCGGTGGCCGGAGCGGCCGGACCGGACGGGCTGCGCTGGACCGATCCCGCCGGGTGGCACCTGACCCTGGTGTTCCTGGGCGAGGTGGCCGAGGAGCGGCTGCCCGCGCTGCGGGACGGGCTGGCCCGGGCCGCGCGCGGGCACCAGGAGCACGAGCTGCGGCTGGCCGGGGGCGGGCGGTTCGGCGACCGGGTGCTCTGGGTCGGCCTGGCCGGGCAGACCCGGGCGCTGCACGCGCTGGCCCTGGCGGTGGCCGAGGCGACGGGGGCCGAGGCGGGGGTGGCGCAGGAGGGCGGCTACCAGCCGCACCTGACGCTGGCCCGGGCCGGCACCGGGCGCTCGCACCCGACGGGGGCGCAGCGCGCGGCACTGCGGGCGGCGGCCGAGCGGTTGGCCGCCTTCCAGGGCGAGCCGTACCCGGTCACCGGCTTCGAGCTGATGCGCAGCGACTTCGGTGCGGGCGATGGCGATGGCGATGGCGGCGGCGGTCCGGCCGACGGCAAGGCGCACCCCGGCCGTGGTCCAGTGCGCTACACCGCGATCGACCGCTGGGAGCTCGCCCGGCCCCGGTAAAGGGGCGCCGCGGGGGCCAGGTACCGTGGAAAGCGTGGACCCCAAGACTCGTACCCGTATCGTCACCGGCGCCTTCGGCCTGATCCTGGTGGCCGTGCTGGTC
>NZ_JBHYKG010000024.1:0-46512 GCF_042741245.1 Kitasatospora sp. NPDC058965 | reverse complement strand
GGGGCGGCCGGGTAGCGTGGCGAGGGTGGCCGCCGCCCCCACGGGGTGTCGCGCGGCGCGCGCCCGCGTGGGGCGGCGCCGGGCGACGGGAGGGCACCGGGCGCGGGTCAGCCCATGTGCGGGTAGCGGTAGTCGGTCGGCGGGACGAAGGTCTCCTTGATGGACCGGGTCGAGGTCCAGCGGGCCAGGTTCTGCTTGGCGCCCGCCTTGTCGTTGGTCCCGGAGGCCCGGCCGCCGCCGAACGGCTGCTGGCCGACGACCGCGCCGGTCGGCTTGTCGTTGATGTAGAAGTTGCCGGCCGCGAACCGCAGCTTGGCCATCGCGTCCTGGGCGGCGGCCCGGTCCTGGGCGATGATCGAGCCGGTCAGGCCGTAGCTGGAGACCGACTCCATCTGGGCCAGCATCTGCTCGTACTCGTCGTCCTGGTACACGTGCACGGCGAGCACCGGGCCGAAGTACTCGTCCTTGAAGTACTCCGAGGCCGGGTCCTGGCAGACCAGCACGGTCGGGCGGACGAAGTAGCCCACCGAGTCGTCGTAGGTCCCGCCGGCCAGCACCTCGACGGTCGCGTCGGCGTGCGCCCGGTCGATGGCGGCCTTGTTCTTGGCGAAGGCGCGGTCGTCGATCACGGCGCTCATGAAGTTCGCCAGGTCGGTGACGTCGCCCATGGTCAGGCCCTCGACCTCGTCGCGGAACTCGTCCTTGATCGAGGCCCAGATCGAGGCCGGGACGTAGGCGCGGGAGAGCGCCGAGCACTTCTGTCCCTGGAACTCGAAGGCGCCGCGGGTCATCGCGGTCCGGAGCACCGCCGGGTCGGCCGACGGGTGGGCGACCAGGAAGTCCTTGCCACCGGTCTCGCCCACGATCCGCGGGTAGGAGCGGTAGTTCTGGATGTTGTTGCCGACCTCGCGCCACAGGTGCTGGAAGGTCGCGGTGGAGCCGGTGAAGTGGATGCCGGCCAGCGCCGGGTGCTTCAGCGCCACCTCGGAGACGGCCAGGCCGTCGCCGGTCACCATGTTGATGACGCCCTTGGGCAGGCCCGCCTCCTCCAGCAGCTGCATCAGCAGGTGCGCGGAGAACTGCTGGGTGGGCGACGGCTTCCAGAGCACCACGTTGCCCATCAGCGCCGGGGCGGTGGGCAGGTTGCCCGCGATGGCGGTGAAGTTGAACGGGGTGATCGCGTAGACGAAGCCCTCGAGCGGGCGGTGGTCGCTGCGGTTCCACACGCCGGGCGAGGAGACCGGCTGCTCGGCCATGATCTGCCGGGCGAAGTGCACGTTGAAGCGCAGGAAGTCGACCAGCTCGCAGGGGGTGTCGATCTCCGCCTGCTGCGCGGTCTTGGACTGGCCCAGCATGGTGGCCGCGGCCAGCGTCTCGCGCCACGGGCCGGCCAGCAGGTCGGCGGCGCGCAGGAAGATCGCGGCGCGCGAGTCGAAGGAGAGCGCCTGCCAGGCGGGAGCGGCCGCCAGGGCAGCGTCGACGGCGTCCTGCGCGTCGGCCCGGGTGGCGTTGCGCAGGGTGCCGAGCCGCGCCGCGTGGTTGTGCGGCTGGACGACGTGGATCTCGGAGCCGCCACCCATCCGGCGCTCACCGTTGATCGTCATGGTCAACTGGACGGGCTCCTGGCCCCCCAGCTCCTTCAGCTTGGCCTCCAGGCGGGCCCGTTCCGGGCTGCCGGGGGCGTAGCTGTGGACCGGCTCGTTCACCGGCGCGGGGACCTGGGTCACAGCGTCCATGGATACTCCTGGCCTTCCGTTCAGCAGCGCGGAGGGTTACCGCCCTGATACTCTCTGCATGCGCCCATTGGGCCCCGGGCAGGGCTTGTCCGTCATGAAGCCGCTGCTGCGGCCAAGTGAGAAGCCCCTGGCTGGCCAGGGGAGGAGTCACGAGCGCGCGCTCTCCTTGTGAGGGGTCGCTACCGCCCTTGCCGTGAAAACGGTAATCCAGCCGCCCGGCCGAGTTATTGGCCAGGCGGCTAAAGTCATCCATACGGCGTTGTCTGAACGGATGAAGGGGGCCGATCCATGGCATCTCCTGACCCCGCCGCCGGCCTCCCGCTGCGCCGCCTGCTCATGTCGCTGGGCGAGCCGTTGGTCGAGCTGCAGGCCGCACCGGCCGGCCTGGACGTCCCCGTGACCGACGTGGCGATCCTGGACCCGGAGGACCCGGCCACCGCGGCGCCCGGCGAGCTGGTGCTGGCGATCGGCGCCCGCGGCCGGGCCGCGCTGCCCGCGCTGCGCGCCGCCGGGCGGGCCCGGGCCGCCGCGGTGGCGGTCAAGCTGGACGCCCCCGGCCAGGCCGACGCGCTGCGCGAGGCGGCCACCGAGGCCGGGGTGGCGCTGCTCTCGGTGCGCCGGGAGACCCGCTGGGAGCACCTGGACGCGCTGGCCCGCGCGCTGCTGGGCGGACCGGACGCGCCCGAGGCGGCGGAGACCGACCTGGGCGACCTCTTCTCGCTCGCCCAGACCACCGCGGTGCTGACCGGCGGCATCGTCTCGATCGAGGACCCCTCCAGCCGGGTGCTGGCCTACTCCCGCTCGGCCGACTCGGACGAGGTGGACGACCTGCGCCGGCTCTCCATCCTCGGCTGGCAGGGTCCCGAGCCGTACCTGTCCAAGCTGCGCGAGTGGGGCATCTTCCAGCACCTGCGCAGCTCGGACACGGTGATCGCGGTGGAGCCGCACCCCGAGCTGGGACTGCGCCGCCGCCTGGCGATCGGGATCCGGGCCGGGGCGCAGCCGCTCGGCACCATCTGGGTGCAGGAGGGCTCGCAGCCACTGGCCCCGCAGGCCGAGCAGGCGCTGGTCGGCGCGGCCCGGGTGGCGGCCGCCCAACTGGTGCGCCGGCGCCGCGAGGTCTCGGCGGACGTGCGGCTGACCCAGACCCTGCTCACCGGCCTGCTGGAGCGCAGCACCGGGCCGCAGTCGCTCGCCACCCACCTGGGCCTGGGCCCCAACCGGCCGGCCACCGTGCTGGCCTACGCGGCGCCGGGCAACGAGCTGGGCCGCCCCGAACTGACCGGGCTGATCTCGGTGCACTCCGCGGCCCGGCACCGCGGCGCGCTGCTGGCGCCGATCGACGCGCGCGTCTACGTGCTGCTGCCCGACCTGCCGGCCGGACTGGCGCCGGCCACCGTGCGGGGCTGGGCCCAGGAGGTGGTGGACGCGGCCCGCGACCACCTGGGGGTGCCGCTGCGGGCGGCGATCGGGGCCACGGTGCCGGGCCTGGCCGCGGTGCCGGACTCCCGGGCCCAGGCCGACCGGATCCTGGACGCGATGGGGCGCGGCGGAGTGGTGCCGGAGGTCGCGGCGCTGCTCGACGTGCAGGCGGAGGTGCTGGTCAGCGAGGTGCTGGCGCTGCTCCAGGAGCGGGCCGAGCTGCGCGACCCGCGACTGTCGGCGCTGACCGCCTACGACGCGCGGCACGGCACCCGGCTGGCCGAGTCGGTGCTCGCCTGGCTGGACGCGCTCGGCGAGGTCCGGGTGGCCGCCGAGGCGCTGCACATCCACCCCAACACCCTGCGCTACCGGGTCCGCCGCGCCGAGCAGCTCACCGGGATCGACCTGGCCCAGCCCCAGCAGCGCCTGCTCGCCATGCTCCAGCTGCGGCTGCCGGGTGCGGAGGCCTGACCGGCCGTCACGCCCGGGCGCGGACCCGGCGCCAGTGGTCCCAGGCGGCCAGCCAGCGGGCCTCGGCGGCGGGCTCGGCCTCGGGGTCGCCGAGCCGGGCCTGCAGCTCGGCCCAGGCCAGCTGGGCGGGCAGGCTGGGCACCTGGCTGGCGAAGACCGTGTACCGGATCGCCTCCTCCACCGCGGCCCGCCCGTCCGCGCTGCCCACCAGCCAGTCCGCCCGCTCCGCCAGCCGGCACAGCTGGGCCACCATCAACTGCACCGCGGTGGCCGCCTCCGGCCGGCTCTCCGAGGCGTACCGCATCTGCTGGCGGACCACCACCGTCCACTGCTCCTCGGGCTGCCCGGCACGCAGCCGGCGCGGCAGCTTGACCCGGCCGGCCGAGCTGCGGTGCGCCCGCTCGGCCAGCGCCCGCTCCACGCTGGCCTCGACCAGCAGCCGGTGCGCGTCCAGCCCGGTGAGCGCCGCCTGGCCGCGCCGGGCCCGGGCCCGGCGGTGCAGCCGGGCCAGCTCCACCTGGCGCAGCAGCTCGGTGCGTCCGGTGATGAAGCGGTCGTGGTCGCGCCCGTTCAGGTGCCGCAGCTCCACGTCGGCCGGTTCGATCCCGCGGCCGCAGAGCAGCAGCACCGAGCCGTGCACCAGCAGCCGCCCGGCCCAGACCGTCCGGCTGCCCGGGCCGCCGCCGAGCTCCTCGTGCAGCTGCACCGGCACCGGCTCGCCGTCCACCGTGATCCACTCGCGCAGCGTGCGCACCCGGCCGGGGCTGTGCCCCTCGTCCACCCCGAGCTGCTCGTAGACCCGGTCCCGCTCGTGCTCGATCACCTCCTCCAGCTCGGGCAGCGCGAGCTGGCGCTCGATGCCCGGCTGGTAGGTGCGGACCGTGACGTAGGGGCCGTCCAACGAGCTCCAGTCGCCGGAGCGCACCTCGAACCAGGAGAGTTCGCCGCCGAGCAGCTCGTAGTCGCCCAGCGCGTCACTGTCCACCCCGCCGCCGCGCGCGCCCGACCGCCCGGGCACCGGGGCCACGCCCCGGGCGCCGCGGCCGGACCGGTCCACCCCGAAGACCGCGAAGTCCAGGTCGGCGAAGACCTGACGGATCATCCGCTCCTGGTCCTCCAGCCGGCCCTCGTCCACCGCGAGGCAGTCGTCCTCGGGTTCCGCGGCCCAGCTGTCGCTGCTGATGGTCACCTTCGCCGCACCCCCGGGGCTCGCCGTCGTTCGAAGCGCGGCCGGGTACCGGATGGGGCCGGGTGGGGCCGGGCCGCGTTCGCCCACGATACGGGCGCGGGACCTGCTGGGCCATCAGCTTCCCTCGTACGGTTGGCAGATCGCCGCTTGCGGCCCGTCGCCCGCCTGTCGGCCCTATCGTTGTCGGTGCGGCTGCCTACCGTGGGGCGTATGACAGACCTTCACGGGGCCTCCCAAACATCACTGCCCGCCCGGATCAGCATCGTCACCCTCGGCGTGACCGACCTGGCCCGCAGCAGCGAGTTCTACGCGGCGCTCGGCTGGCAGCGCTCCGCCGCCTCCAGTCCGGAGATCGTCTGGTTCCGCACCGCCGACTCCGCGCTCGGGCTCTTCCCGACCGACGAGTTGGCGGCCGACGCCGGACTGCCCCCGGGCGCCGGCGAACCGGCCTTCCGCGGGGTCACCCTGGCGATCAACCTGGAGTCGCCCGAGGCGGTGGACGCGGCGCTGGCGGTGGCGGTCCGGGCCGGCGCCGAGATCGTCAAGCCGCCGGCCGCCACCGACTGGGGCGGCTACTCCGGGTACTTCGAGGACCCGGACGGCCACCTGTGGGAGCTGGCCCACAACCCCTTCTTCCCGTTCACCGCCGAGGGGCAGCTGGACCTGCCATAGTTCCCGGGTGGACGCCAACCACTACCGGCTGACCAGCACGTGGCGACTGCCCGCGCCGCCGGAGCGGGTCTACCGCACGCTGCGCGACGTGCCCGGGTACCCGCACTGGTGGCCGCAGGTGCGCCAGGTGGTCCCGCTGGACGAGCGGACCGGGCAGCTGCGGATCCGCTCGCTGCTCCCCTACCAGCTGCTGGTCACCGCGCACGAGCGGCGCCAGGACCCGCCCCCAGCCTTCGGCCGGGGGGACCCCCACCCCAGCCCCGGCCGGGGGGACCCCCACTCCAGCCCCGGCCGGGGGGACCCCCACCCCAGCCCCGGCCGGAGGGACCCCCAGCCCCCGGCCGGGGTGCTGGAGGCGGAGCTGACCGGGGACTTGGTCGGCTGGTCCCGGTGGACGGTGCACCCGGCCGGCGCGGGCGCCGCCGTGGCGGTCTTCGAGGAGGAGGTCCGCCCGGGCAAGGCGCTGATGCGCCGGCTGGCGCTGCCCGGGCGGCCGCTCTTCCTGGCCAACCACGCGCTGATGATGCGTGCCGGCGAGCGCGGGCTGCGCCGACTGCTGGCCCGGGGCCCCGGCGGCTAGTGCGTCCGGCAACCTTCGCCCCGTCGCGACGCGCCCCCAGCCTTCGGCCGGGAGGTGCCCCCAGGCACGCACTCTCGCCGCACCGGACGCCGCTCCTTGACGGGCGAAGGTTGCCTGACGCGGCACTAGTTCTTCGAGCGGGCCTTGAAGGCGGCCTTGCGGGCCTCCTTGGCCACGGTGCGGTCCAGGTGCAGCTCGCCGACCGCCTCCAGCACCTGCGCGGTGTAGGGGTGGTCGACCCGCCACAGCTCGCCGAAGAAGCTGGCCGGGTTGTCGGTGAGCGGCAGCTCGGAGATCAGCTGGCGCAGCACCCCGGCGTCGCCCTCGCTGTCCAGCAGCTGGGCCGCGAAGGTGTCCACCGTGGTCCACAGCACCATCGTCCGCTCCGGCGCCGGCACGTCCGCCGCGCCCTGGGCGACCAGCCAGGCCCGGGCCGCGCCGCCCAGTTCCGGGTCGGTGAGCACCTCGCGCACCGCCGGCTCCACCTGCGGCCCCAGCTCGCCGAGCGCCAGCTGGGCCAGCATCCGGCGCAGCGGCGCGCTGGGGTCGCTGCCCCGGGCGGCGGCCAGCAGCTCGCGGGCGGCGCCCAGCGGCTCCCGGTCGGTCAGCCAGACCCGGATCTCCTGCTCGGGCAGCACGTTGCCGGCCTCGGCGACGCCCTGCAGCAGCGCGGCCGCGTCGCCGGTGGCGTACTCGCCGATCAGCGGGGCCTCGAAGCCGTCGTCCAGCAGCCACTGGCGGATGCCGTACTGGCCCAGCGGGGTGAGCCGGACCAGGCCGAACCGGGCCGCCTCGGCCTCGTCCAGTTCGTCGGCGGGGGCGGCGGGGGCGGCGCCGTCCTCGGCCTCCTCCTCGTCGAACAGCTCCGGGTCGATCGGCTGGTACTCCAGCAGCCCGATCTCGGCCAGGTCGGCCAGCATCGGGTCCAGCGCGACCATCACGTCCGTGATGTCGCCGAGCATCTCCTCGTCCGGCTCCTCGCCCTCGGGCACCACCAGCAGCGCGGCCAGCACGCCCAGCGGCATGGTCTCCTGGCCCGGCTCGGCGAAGGCGGTGGTCTCGTAGAGCACCTGCAACGCCTCGTCCAGCAGCTCGGCGGCCTCCTCCTGGACCTCCTCGTACTGGGCCAGCAGCTCCTCGGCGCGCTCCTCGTCGGCCTGCTCGCCGGCGTCCGGCTCGGCGTCCAGCGGCTCGATCTCGGCCGCCAGCTCGGCGATCACGTCGGCCGCCGAGAGCCACAGCTCCAGCACCGACTCCGGCTCGCCCGCCTCCACCGGCGCCAGCTCCTGGCTGGGGCCGCCGGCCCGGTTGCCGTCGGCGTCGTGCGCGAGCACCACCAGCTCCAGGTCGCAGGCGAGCGACCAGGCCCGCATCGCCTCCAGCACCGACTCCTCGGCCACCTCGCCGGTGGCCGGGGCCAGCTCCAGGAACCGGGCGGCCGCCTCGCGGTCGGCCTCCAGCAGGTCGCCCAGCTCGTCCACCGGACGGGTCGGGGCGCTCCACCGGGCCAGTCTGATCGCGCGCTGCAGCAGCGGGACGGCCAGCGCCGCCGCGGCCAGCTCCGCCTCGGGCAGCAGTCGGACCGGCGGGACCAGCACCGACAGGTCGTCCAGGTCCTCCTCCGCGTCGCTGCCGTGCGCGCCGTACAGGTCGGCCAGCTCGAAGTCGGCGGGCAGCAGGCTCTCCGACCCCGGCTCGCCCGGCGTGTCGGCCGACGGGCGGTCAGTGTTCTTGCGGCGTCGTCCGGCCATCGCGGGCGGTCTCCTCTAAGGGGCGGGGCAGCACTGCTGTCAGCGTATCGGCCGATGCCGTCAGGGCGCCCGTCCGACGGGGGGCGCGTGCCACCTGCGCACGCCGTCGGTGCACCACCCCTTATCCTTTGGGGTGACCCCGTGCCCACCCCGCGCGCGGTCCTGCCCGGGCAACGAAGCCCGGCCCCCCTTGCACGTACCGCGCCCTCCGGCCACCGGCCCACCCCGCCGGCACCCGAGCGCGCCCGGCCACACCAGGAGACCCCTGTCATGGCGGACCTCTCCCCCGCCGGCTCCGGCCTGCCCACCCGGCAGTTGACCGGTGCCCGGCTCTCGGAGGCCCTGCTCCCCGTGGAGCTCGCCCCCCGGGCCCAGCTCCAGCTCGCCGCCGTCAGTCGCTGGAACGCGCTGCGCGGCGTACGGGTCGGCCTGGTGGCCGGCGCCCTGCTGCTGCTGCTGATCGGGGCCAACCTGGCCACCCCGGTCTACCCGCTGATCCAGCAGCACATGGGCCTGACCGCCTTCGACACCACCCTGCTCTTCACCGTCTACGTCTTCGCGCTGGTCCCGGTGCTGGCCGCGGTCGGGCACTGGTCCGACCTGCTGGGCCGCCGGGCGCTGATCCTGCCGGCCGTCGGACTGGCCGCCAGTGGTGACGCGATCTTCGCCACCGCCGCCTCCTTCGGCCAGCTGGCCGCCGGCCGGGCGATCCAGGGCGTCGCGGTGGCGCTGGCCACCGGCGCGGCGGGCGCCGCGTTGGGCGACCTGCTGCCCGACCGCCCGACGCTGGCCGCCAAGCTCACCCTGGCCTGCTCCGCCGGCGGAGTGGCGCTCGGCCCGATCGTCGGCGCCGCGCTGGCCGGCGGCGGCCACCCGCTGCTCACCCCGTTCCTGGCGCACGCGCTGGCGCTGCTGGCGCTCTGCGTCCCGCTGGCCCTGGTGCACCCGCGGATGCCCGGCGCCAACCGACCGGCCGGCACCCCGCCGCGGATCACCACCGCGTTCCACCTCAAGCCGCGCCGGCTGGTGCTGCCCGCCCGCGGCCGCGGCGACTTCCTGCGCGCGGCCGGGGCCGGCTTCGTCTCCTACGCGGTCTTCGGCGTCTACCTGAGCCTCGCGCCGGCCTTCTCGGCCACCCTGCTGCACACCCGCGCACCGATGGTCGGCGCCGTGGTCGCGGCGCTGCTGCTCGGCTCCTCGGCCACCGCCCAGCTGCTGGTGCCGCCCACCCGCAGCCGGGCGCTGACCGCGCTGGGCATGACCGGGCTGGCGCTCGGCCTGGCCCTGGTGGTGGTCGCCGCCTACGCGCACCTGCCGGCCCTGCTCTTCCTGGGCAGCGTGCTCGGCGGCGCCTGCCAGGGCATCGCCTTCCGGTCGCTGTTCACCACCGCCGTCGCCGCGATGGACCCGGCCCTGCGCGCCTCGCAGATGTCCACCCTCTGGGTGATCGTCTACCTGGGCAGCTCGGCCCCGATCGTCGCGGTCGGCGCCCTGGCCCGCGGCTACGGCCTGCTCCCCGCCGTCAGCGGCTTCGCCCTGGTCGCCGCCACCGCCTGCCTGGGCCTGGCCGGCTCGGTGCTGCGCCGGCGCTGACCGCCGGGCGGGACGACGACGGAGCCGGGTGCCCCGTGTGGCTTGGGGAAGCAGGGGCACCCGGCCTCAGCCGTGCTCCGGGCGGGGCCGGAACGGGACTGAGCCTAGGGCGGGCCGGTCGGGCGGGCTTTGCACCAGGCGCAGGGGTCGTTGACGATCCGGGCAGGGCTGCTGGCGGGTGCGTTCGCGCAGTTCGGTCGGGCTCAGGCCGTAGGCCTCGCGGAAGGCGCGGCTGAAGACGGCCGGGCTGGTGAAGCCCCAGCGGGCGGCGACGGCGTGGATCGGGCGGTCCAGCAGGTCGGGCCGGCCGAGGTCGGCGTGGCAGCGCTCCAGCCGGCGGGCGCGGACGGTGGCCGCGACGCTGCGCGGCTCGCCCCGGAAGAGCAGGTGCAGGCCGCGCACCGAGAGGTGGTGCCGGTCGGCGATCACCTGCGGGGTCAGTCCCGGGTCGCCCAGGTTGTGCTCGATGAAGGCGTGCACCCGCTCCCGCAGCACCTGCTCGCGGGTCGCCACCGGCAGCTCGGCGTAGGCGTCCAGCTGCTGGGCCAGGCAGGCGGCGGCCAGGTCCACCGCGACCCGACCCAGCCGCTCGCGCTCCTGTGCGGTGCAGTCCCCGGCGTGCTCGCTCAGCGAGGCGAGGTACTGGGCCAGCACCGCGGCCATCCCGGTGCCGCCGGGGATCCGGCGGGCCAGCAGCCGGTCCAGCCGGTCGGAGCGCAGCGGCAGCGCCGCGCGCGGCAGTTGCAGCACCACCACCTGCACCGCGCCGCTGCCGGCCGGCGCCTGCGGGGCACCCGCGCGGTAGGGCCGGGAGGTGTCCCAGAGCACCAGGTCGCCGCTCAGCGCCCCGGAGTCGTTGCGGTGCTGGCTGATCCACATCGGGTGCCCGGTGACCAGGCCCAGCTGGTACTGCTCCGGGTCGCAGCGCCTGATCAGTGCCGGGGTCCGGCGCGAGCGCAGCGGTGAGTAGTGGAAGCTGGAGACCTGCCCCTCGCCGAGGTCCAGCATGGACACCCCGGCCTCGAACTCCGCGGGCCGCTCGCAGTGCAGCTCCGCCGGCGAGAGGGTCGTCGAGACCAGGTCCGCGAACCAGTCGAACCGCTCCACCGCCGGCACCGCCTCGGCCGACATCGTCGTGCGCATGTGTGTTCCCCCCGTCGAACTGCCCACAGCATGCCACTGCCGCCCGACCTCCCCGCGGCGGGGAGGTCGCGCGGCAGCGCGGTGGTGACGGGGGCTCAGCCGGTGCGGTCGGCTCAGACGTTGAAGCCGAGCGCGCGCAGCTGCTCGCGGCCGTCGTCGGTGATCTTGTCCGGGCCCCACGGCGGCATCCAGACCCAGTTGATCCGCAGGTCCTTGACCAGGCCGTCGGTGGCGGTCCTGGCCTGGTCCTCGATCACGTCGGTCAGCGGGCAGGCCGCCGAGGTGAGGGTCATGTCCACGGTGGCCACGTCGTCCTCGTCGACGTGGATGCCGTAGATCAGGCCCAGGTTGACCACGTCGATGCCCAGCTCGGGGTCGACCACGTCCATCAGGGCCTCGGTGAGGTCCTCGATCGAGACGGTGCCGGCCGTGGTGCCGACGATGGCGACCGGTCCCTCGGGGGCCGGGGTGGCCTCGGTGTCACTCATGGGTTCCGTTCCTTGTCCGTCGTTGGTCAGGCCGGGTGCGCGGCCAGCGCCTGGGCGGTGGCGTCCTTCCAGGCCATCCAGCTGAGCAGTGCGCACTTGACCCGGGCCGGGTACTTGGAGACGCCGGCGAACGCGACCGCGTCCTCCAGCAGCTCCTCGTCGCCCTCGGCCTGGCCCTTGCTCTGCATCAGCTCCAGGAAGGCCTCCTGGATCGCCTGGGCGTCGCCCACGGTCTTGCCGACCACCAGGTCGTTCAGCACCGAGGCGCTGGCCTGGCTGATCGAACAGCCCTGGGACTCGTACGAGATGTCCGCCACCACGGCACCGTCGAGCTTCACCCGCAGGGTGATCTCGTCGCCGCAGGTGGGGTTGACGTGGTGCACTTCGGCGTCGCCCGCCCGCAGCCCCTTGCCGTGCGGGTTGCGGTAGTGGTCCAGGATGATCTCCTGGTACATGGAGTCGAGCTTCATGGAGCCGTCACCCTTCAGCCGAAGAAGTTTCGGACGTGGTGCAGCCCGTCGATCAACGAGTCGACCTCGCCCGGCGTCGAGTACAGATAGAACGACGCTCTGGTGGTCGCCGGAATTCCGTACCGCAGGCAGACGGGGCGGGCGCAGTGGTGGCCGACCCGGACGGCGATGCCCTGCTCGTCGAGCACCTGGCCCACGTCGTGCGGGTGGATGTCGCCCAGCACGAAGGAGATCGCGGCGCCCCGGTCCACGGCGGTGCGCGGACCGATGATCCGCAGGTCCGGCACCTCCTGCAGGCGGTTGACCGCGTACTCGGTGATCGCGTGCTCGTGCGCGGCGATCCGCTCCATGCCCACGTTGCTCAGGTAGTCGATGGCCGCGCCGAGCCCGACCGCCTGGGCGATCGGCGGGGTGCCGGCCTCGAACTTGTGCGGCGCGGGGGCGTAGGTGGACGAGCCCATGGTGACGGTCTCGATCATCTCGCCGCCGCCCAGGAACGGCGGCAGGTCCTCCAGCAGCTCCTGCCGGCCCCAGAGCACGCCGATGCCGGTCGGCGCCAGCATCTTGTGCCCGGTGAAGGCGACGAAGTCGGCCTCCAGCGCCTGCACGTCCAGCACCATGTGCGGGGCCGCCTGGGAGGCGTCGATCAGCACCAGGGCGCCGACGTCCTGGGCGCGGCGGACGATCGCCTCGACCGGGTTGACGGTGCCCAGCAGGTTGGAGACCAGCGTGAACGAGACGATCTTCGTCTTCTCGGTGATCAGCTCGTCGATGTTGGACAGGTCGAGCCGGCCCTCGTCGGTCAGCCCGAACCACTTGAGCTTCGCGCCGGTGCGCTGCGAGAGCAGCTGCCACGGCACGATGTTGGAGTGGTGCTCCATCTCGGTGATCACGATCTCCGAGTCGGCGTCCACCTTGTACGGCTCGTCGGCCCAACCGAGCATGTTGGCCACGAGGTTGAGCGACTCCGAGGCGTTCTTGGTGAAGATCACCTCGTCCCGGCTGGGCGCGTTGACGAAGGCCGCCACCTTGTCCCGGGCGCCCTCGTACAGCGCGGTGGCCTCCTCGGCGAGCACGTGCACGCCGCGGTGCACGTTGGCGTTGTGCTGCTCGTAGTAGGCCGCCAGCGCGTCCAGCACCTGCCGGGGCTTCTGCGAGGTCGCCGCGTTGTCCAGGTAGACCAGGGGCTTGTCCCCGTGCAGCAGGCGCTGCAGGACCGGGAAGTCCTTGCGGATCGCGTCGGTGTCCAGCAGCCCCGGCAGAGTCTGGTTCGTCACTCGGAAGCGCCGCCCTTCACGTAGGACTCGTAGCCCTCGTTCTCCAGCTTGTCGGCCAGCTCGGCACCGCCGGACTCGACGATCCGGCCGGCCGCGAACACGTGGACGTGGTCGGGCTTGATGTACCGCAGGATGCGGGTGTAGTGGGTGACCAGCAGGGTGCCCACCTCGCCGGTGGCGCGGACCCGGTTGATGCCCTCGGAGACGATCCGCAGCGCGTCGACGTCGAGGCCGGAGTCGGTCTCGTCGAGGATCGCGATCTTCGGCTTGAGCAGCTCCAGCTGCAGGATCTCGTGGCGCTTCTTCTCACCGCCGGAGAAGCCCTCGTTGACGTTGCGCTCGGCGAAGGCCGGGTCCATCTGGAGCGCCGCCATGGCCTCCTTGACCTCCTTCACCCAGGTGCGCAGCTTCGGGGCCTCGCCGCGCACGGCGGTGGCCGCGGTGCGCAGGAAGTTGGAGACCGAGACGCCGGGGACCTCGACCGGGTACTGCATGGCCAGGAAGACGCCGGCGCGGGCGCGCTCGTCCACCGACATGGCCAGCACGTCCTCGCCGTCCAGCAGCACCTCGCCACCGGTGACGGTGTACTTCGGGTGGCCGGCCAGCGAGTAGGCCAGGGTGGACTTGCCGGAGCCGTTCGGACCCATGATGGCGTGGGTCTCGCCCTGCTTGACCGTCAGGTCGACGCCACGGAGGATCTCGCGCGGGCCGTTCTCCGCCTCGACGGAGACGTGCAGGTCACGGATTTCAAGGGTAGCCATGGTGCTCAGGACTCCTGGGTGACGGAGACGAGCACGTCGTCCCCTTCGATCTTTACGGGGTAAACGGGGACCGGCTTGGTCGCGGGCAGTCCGGAGGGCTTCCCGGTGCGCAGGTCGAAGCTGGAGCCGTGCAGCCAGCACTCGATCCGGCAGTCCTCGACCTCGCCCTCGGAGAGCGAGACGTTCGCGTGCGAGCAGGTGTCGTTGATCGCGAACACCTCGCCGTCGGTGTGCACCACGGAGACCGCGATGCCGTCGACCGTGACCCGCTTGGGGGTGTCCTCGGCCAGCTCGCTCAACGAACAGACGCGCAGGAAGCTCACGCGACACCAGCCAGTTCGGCCTCGATCTTCTCCATCAGCTGGTCGTGGATCTCGGCCACGCCGATCTGCTGGACCAGCTCGGCGAAGAAGCCGCGCACCACCAGGCGGCGGGCCTCCTCCTCCGGGATGCCGCGGGCCTGCAGGTAGAACAGCTGCTCGTCGTCGAAGCGGCCGGTCGCGGAGGCGTGGCCGGCGCCGACGATCTCGCCGGTCTCGATCTCCAGGTTGGGGATCGAGTCCACCCGGGCGCCGTCGGTGAGCACCAGGTTGCGGTTGTGCTCGTAGGTGTCGGTGCCCTCGGCGGCGGCGCGGATCAGCACGTCGCCGACCCAGACCGCGTGCGCGTCCTGGCCCTGCAGCGCGCCCTTGTAGACCACGTTGGACCGGCAGTGCGGGGTGTCGTGGTCGATCTGCAGGCGGTGCTCCAGGTGCTGGCCGGCGTCGGCGAAGTAGAGGCCGAACAGCTCGGCCTCGCCGCCGGGGGCCGCGTAGGTGACCCGCGGGTGGATGCGCACCAGGTCGCCGCCGAAGGTCACCACGACCGACTTGAGCGAGGCGTCCCGGCCGACCAGCGCGGTCTGCTGCGCGGCGTGCACCGCGTCCCGCTCCCAGTCCTGGACCGAGACGAAGGTCAGCTTGGCGCCGTCGCCGACCAGCAGCTCGACGTTGGCCGCCCGGGTGCCGGAGCCGGTGTGGTTGAGCACCACCACGGCCTCGGCGAACGGCTGGACGTCGATCACCACGTGGGCGAAGCGGACGCCGCCCTCGCCGTGCACGTCGACCTTGACCGGCTCGGTCAGCACCGCGTCCTTGGGGACGGTGACCACCAGCGCCTGCTCGAAGGCGCTGAACGCCTGCGCGGCGACCCGGTCGACCGGCTTGCCGGCCTTGCCGATCCGGGCGTCGTCCCGGCCGACCAGGTCGGCGGTGACGCCGGCCGGCAGGCTGAACTCGACCTTGTCCTCGCCCTTCTCGGCAGCGACGGCGGTGCCGTCGTGCAGCCCCGCGAGGCGGTGCAGCGGGGTGAACCGCCAGTCCTCCTCGCGGCCGGTGGGCACCGGGAAGTCGTTGACGTCGTACGAGGGCTTGACCGCGACGCGGGCGTCGATCGGCTGCTGGACCGTGGCCCGGCCGGTGCCGGGGCCGGCCAGCTGCGCGCCGGCGCCGGCGGTGCCGACCTCGATCGACCCGGCGGTGGTGGAGCCCGAGGTGTTCTGCTCAGCCATGGCTGTTCGTGTTGCTCTCTTCCTGAAAGTGTGGGCGGATCCGGACTGCTGACTGGGCGTCAGCCGACCGAACCCTCCATCTGCAGCTCGATCAGCCGGTTCAGCTCCAGCGCGTACTCCATCGGCAGCTCGCGGGCGATCGGCTCGACGAACCCGCGGACGATCATCGCCATCGCCTCGAACTCGGTCATGCCGCGGCTCATCAGGTAGAAGAGCTGGTCCTCGCTGACCTTGGAGACGGTCGCCTCGTGGCCCATCGAGACGTCGTCCTCGCGGACGTCCACGTACGGGTAGGTGTCCGACCGGGAGATCGTGTCGACCAGCAGCGCGTCGCAGAGCACGTTGGACTTGGCGCCCTTGGAGCCCTCGCCGATCTCGATCAGGCCGCGGTAGGAGGTGCGGCCGCCGCCGCGCGCCACCGACTTGGAGACGATGTTGGAGGAGGTGTTCGGCGCCAGGTGCACCATCTTGGCGCCGGCGTCCTGGTGCTGGCCCTCGCCCGCGAAGGCGATCGACAGGGTCTCGCCCTTGGCGTGCTCGCCCATCAGGTAGACGGCCGGGTACTTCATGGTGACCTTGGAGCCGATGTTGCCGTCGACCCACTCCATGGTCGCGCCCTCGTACGCCACGGCGCGCTTGGTGACCAGGTTGTAGACGTTGTTCGACCAGTTCTGGATGGTCGTGTAGCGGCAGCGGCCGCCCTTCTTCACGATGATCTCCACCACGGCGCTGTGCAGCGAGTCCGAGGAGTAGATCGGCGCGGTGCAGCCCTCGACGTAGTGGACGTAGGCGTCCTCGTCGACGATGATCAGCGTCCGCTCGAACTGGCCCATGTTCTCGGTGTTGATCCGGAAGTAGGCCTGCAGCGGGATGTCCACGTGCACGCCCTTCGGCACGTAGATGAACGACCCGCCGGACCAGACCGCGGTGTTCAGCGCGGCGAACTTGTTGTCGCCGGCCGGGATCACGGTGCCGAAGTACTCGTGGAAGAGCTCCGGGTGCTCCTTGAGCGCGGTGTCGGTGTCCAGGAAGATGACGCCCTGCTGCTCCAGGTCCTCGCGGATCTGGTGGTAGACCACCTCGGACTCGTACTGCGCCGCGACGCCGGCCACCAGGCGCTGCTTCTCGGCCTCCGGGATGCCCAGCTTGTCGTAGGTCGCCTTGATGTCGGCGGGCAGGTCCTCCCAGGACTCCGCCTGCTTCTCGGTCGAGCGCACGAAGTACTTGATGTTGTCGAAGTCGATGCCGGTGAGGTCGGAGCCCCAGGTCGGCATGGGCTTCTTCTCGAACAGCTTCAGGCCCTTGAGCCGCAGGTTGAGCATCCACTCCGACTCGGACTTCTTCCCCGAGATGTCGCGGACGACCTCCTCGCTCAGGCCGCGCTTGGCCACCGAGCCGGCTTCGTCGGAGTCCGACCAGCCGTATTCGTAGGTGCCCAGACCCTCGAGCTCCGGGTGGGAAACGGTGTCAGTCATGCGGGACTCCTCCGCGCGGACGTAGCGGGTGTTTCGGTCGACGTACCGGCAGTCGGCGCTGCACCGGGACCCGGACGGGGCGACGGTGCGGCACCGGGTGCCGGCACATAGGTGGTGCAGACCCCGTCGCCGTGGGCGATGGTGGCCAGCCGTTGCACGTGGGTGCCCAGCAACTGGGAGAAGACCTCGGTCTCCGCCTCGCAGAGCTGGGGGAACTGCTCGGCGATGTGCGCCACCGGGCAGTGGTGCTGGCAGAGCTGGGCTCCGGCCGGCGCCTTGGCGGCCGTGGCGCTGGGGACCCGCCGCACCGTGGCAGCGTACCCGTCGGCGCTCAAGGCCTGGGCCAGCGCCTCGGCCCGCTCCTCGGGCGCGGCGTCGAGCACCGCGCCCCGGTACTTCTGGCCCTGCTTGCCGAACCGGGCCCGGGCGAAGGCGGCGACCGCCTCCTCGCCGGCCTCGCCGCCGCCCACCGACTCGGCGATCCAGCGCAGCGCGTCGGCGGCGAGCTGGTCGTAGGCCTGGTAGAAGGCGTCCCGGCCGGACTCGGTGAGGGCGAAGACCTTCGCCGGGCGGCCGCGGCCGCGGCTGCCGTAGACCCGCTGCTCGCGGGACTCCACCAGGCCGGCGGCGGCCAGGCCCTCCAGGTGGCGGCGGACCGCCGCGGCGGTCAGACCCAGCCGGCCGGCCAGGTCGGCCGCCGAGGAGGGGCCGTGGTCCAGGATCGAACGGGCGACCCGGTCACGGGTCGCCCGGTGGCCGTCCAGCAGGACCTCGGCCGAGGTCTCGGGCACCGGGCAGCCGGGGGCCGACTCGGCCTCCTGCTGCGGCAGCTGCTCCCGGACGTTTTTCACAACACCATTGTTGCGTAATTCCGCCCGGACGAACAAGCCGTGATCCACGCCTCAGCGGTGGCTTCCATCACGGAAGGTAAGCCTTACCTGACCTGCACGAACGATCTTCGGGGCCCGCCGCGGGGCGCCCGGGTGGCGCACTCTTACACTCGCCGGTATGGATGCACACCCCGCCGTCGAGATCGCCGGGCTGGTCAAGCGCTACGGCGCGAAGACCGCGGTGGACGGCCTCGACCTGCGGATCGACCGCGGCACCGTCACCGCGGTGCTCGGCCCCAACGGCGCCGGCAAGACCACCACCATCGAGACCTGCGAGGGCTACCGGCGCCCGGACGCCGGCACCGTGCGGGTGCTCGGCCTGGACCCGGTGCGCCAGGCGGCCGAGCTGCGCCCCCGGATCGGCGTCATGCTCCAGTCGGGCGGGGTGTACGCCGGCGCGCGCGCCGTGGAGATGCTGCGGCACACCGCCAAGCTGCACGCCGACCCGCTGGACGTGGACGCGCTGGTCGAGCGGCTCGGACTGGGCTCCTGCGGCCGTACGGCCTACCGTCGGCTCTCCGGCGGCCAGCAGCAGCGGCTCGCCCTGGCGATGGCCGTGGTGGGCCGCCCCGAGCTGGTCTTCCTGGACGAGCCCACCGCCGGCCTGGACCCGCAGGCCCGCCGGGCCACCTGGGACCTGGTGCGCGACCTGCGGCGGGCCGGGGTGACCGTGGTGGTCACCACCCACTACATGGACGAGGCCGAGCAGCTGGCCGACGCGGTGGCGATCGTGGACCACGGCAGGGTGATCGCCCAGGGCAGCCCCGAGCAGCTCTGCCGCGGCGGCGCCGAGTCCAGCCTGCACTTCACCGGCCCGGCCGGACTGGACCTGGGCGCGCTCACCAAGGTGCTGCCGGACGGCAGCTCGGCCGTCGAACTCGCCCCCGGCTCCTACCGGGTCGACGCCACCCCGCTCGACCCGCAGCTGGTCGCCGCGGTCACCGCCTGGTGCGCCGGGGTCGGCGTGCTGCCCGAGAAGCTGACCGTGCAGCGGCGCGGCCTCGAAGACGTGTTCCTCGAACTGACCGGCAGGGAGCTGCGCTCGTGACCACCGTGGACCACTCCCCCGCGCCGGGCGCCGCCCCCGTGGGCCGGATGCTGCTGGCGCAGACCTCGCTCGAGACCCGGATGCTGCTGCGCAACGGCGAGCAGCTGCTGCTCACCGTGGTGATCCCGACCGTCCTGCTGGTGCTGTTCAGCGCGGTGGACGTGGTCGCGGTGGCCGGCCCCGGCAAGCGGGTGGACTTCCTCGCCCCCGGCCTGCTGGCGCTCGCGGTGATGTCCACCGCCTTCACCGGACAGGCCATCGCCACCGGCTTCGAGCGCCGCTACGGCGTGCTCAAGCGGCTCGGGGCCAGCCCGCTGCCGCGCTGGGCGCTGCTCACCGCGAAGACCGGCTGCGTGCTGGTCACCGAGGCGCTGCAGGTGGCGCTGCTCTCGGTGATCGCGCTGGCGCTGGGCTGGTCGCCGCAGGGCAGTCCGGTGGCGGTGCTCCTGCTGCTGGTGCTGGGCACCGCGGCGTTCTCCGGACTCGGGCTGCTGATGGCCGGCACGCTCAGGGCGGAGGCCACGCTGGCGGCGGCCAACCTGGTCTTCGTCCTGCTGCTGCTCGGCGGCGGCGTGGTCGTACCGCTGGGCAGGTTCCCCGACGCGGTGCGCCCGGTGCTGGAGGCGCTGCCGATCAGCGCGCTCTCCGACGGCCTGCGCGCGGTGCTGCAGACCGGCGCCGGGGTGCCGTGGGGCGACCTGGGGATCCTGGCGGCCTGGGCGGTCCTGGGTCTGGGCGCGGCGGCGCGGTTCTTCCGCTGGGAGTGAGCCGGCCCGCAGCGGCCGAGGGGCGCGTACCGGATCGGTGCGCGCCCCTCGGTTTTCCGCCCGGTGACGCTCCGTCAGTGACGGTTCGGCCGCCGGCGGCTGACGAAGACCAGGCCGCCGCCCACGACCAGCACCCCGACGCCGATCCCGGCGATCAGGCCGGCGTTGCTGCCGCCGCCGGTGGAGGCGAGCTGCGGACCGGTCGGTGAGGGGCTGGGCGCCTTGCTGGTGGGCTTGACGGTCGGCGGCGCCGTGGTCGGCGTCGGCGTGGGGGTCGGCGTCGGCGACGGGGCCGGCTTGGTGGGGGTCGGGCTGGGGGACGGCGAGGGCGGCGGCGGGCAGACCGGGATCGTGATCGGCCAGGTGCCGGTCCAGCCGTTGTGGCCCTTGAGGTCGTCCCCGGCCAGTACGTCCACCTCGCCGGTCAGCGGCTTGTCGTGTGCCGCGACCTGGAAGGTCTGCTTGAAGGTGGTGCCGAAGGTCTGCTTGTCGACCAGCGTCTTGCCGTCGATGATCACGGTCACCGTGTTGGTGACGTCGCCGTTGTAGTCGGTGAGGTCGACCGTCGCCGAGGTGCAGGTGCTGGTCACTGCCTGCTTGTGGGCCCAGGCCGTGCCGCTCAGCACGCCCACGCCGACCACGGCGAGGACCGTGGCCCCGGCCAACGTCCGGCCCGATATCCGCCCTTGTCGCGCCATTCTCGTGATCCCTTCCAAGGGTCGCGTGCAGCACGGACGTTGGAGGAGCGGTAGGCGGCCGGCTACACCTGGTGTCCGGCGACTCTACCGCCCACCGGGGCGGCGCACCCGGGAAACAGAACGACCGGATCCGATCTGGTGCCCGGCCCGCCGCCGTGACCCGGATCCGGCCGCCCCGGGCGATCGCGGTCGATCGCCCGGGGCCGTCCTGCTGCTTTCCGAGGTCACGTCAGGACTTCTTGGCCGCCCGCCGCTTGGTGGCCAGCACGATCCCGCCACCGGCCGCGAGCACCAGCACGCCGCCGACGGTCAGCGGCACGATGCCGTCCGCGCCGGTGAACGCCAGTCCGCCGTGCCCCGGGGCGGTCGGGCTCGCACTGGGCGTGCCGGGGGTTGCGGAGGTGCTCGGCGTGCTCGGACCGGGAGCGGCCGGACCGGAGTGCGTGGCGGTGGGCGTGGCGGTGGGCGTCGCGCCCGCGGGGTGGCTGCTGGTGCCGGTCGGGGCGCTCGGGGTGCTGCCGGGGCCGCTCGGGACGCCCGGCGGGACGACCGGCGGCACCGGCAGGCAGGCCGTGAAGGGGTAGTGGTGCGTCTCGGCGCCGCCGCTGCCGGTGAGCGAGTGCGCGATGACGGAGCCGTTGACCGGCCCGCCGTCGCCGAGGTCGAAGTCGGCGTTCGGCGCCAGGATGCTGCCGGCCCAGGCCAGCGGGCTGTTCTTGACCACCTTGGTCGCGGTCGGGAAGTTCCACAGCAGCGCGGCCCGCACCGCGCCGCCGTCGGCGCTCTGCAGCTTGTCGTCCTCGACGTAGGCCTGCTTGGTGTGGTCCCAGAGCCAGATCGAGGTGGTCCGCGCCGCGCGGGAGTCGTAGCCGCTGCCGGTCACGTTGACCACGGTGACGGCCCCGGCCGGCACCTTGAGCCGGATGGTGGTGGCCGACTGCAGCTGGGCCGCGTCCACCACGAAGCTGTCGCGGTCCGGGTCGGTACCGGTCAGCGTGACGGTGTCTCCGGACACCGCGACGCCGGTTCCGGCGCTCGCGCCCTGGGCGGCCAGTGCGGTGGAGAGCGCGCGCAGCTTGGCGAACTCGGCCGCGAAGTCGATCGGCGAGGCGCCGTGCACCACCGTCCCCGCGTGGGCCTCCAGCCGGCCGCCGCCGATCGTGCGCCCGCCGTAGACGCCGTTGCCCTTCATGACCTCGGTGTTGCCGCCGCCGACGGTGATGTCCCCGGCCACCACCAGTGCGTTCCCGCCCGGCAGCGCCTGCACCTCGGCGGCGGTCAACTCCTGGCCGACGCTGAAGCCGTGGCTGAAGTCGGCGTTGCCCCCCACCGCGACCGCTCCCTCGGCGTCGGGTGAGTGGGTGTCGTTCCCCTCGATGAACTCGCCGTACTGGCCGGCGACACCGAGCGTCTGGCAGTCCTGCGGCGCCGCCACGGCGGCGGGCGCGGCGAACGCGCCCAGGACGAACGAACCGCCGAGCGCGAGCGCTGCGGCGGACACGGATATGCGCATGTACTGGAACTCCGCTGTGGGTGCGGGACGAGTGGGTCTGGGCGCACTCTCCAGCGCGGCTCGCCCATTGGTCAAGACCAATGTCCGGCTTGCCCGCGAACCTCCGGCTTTCCGGCCGTCCTCCCCCGCCGGTCCGCCACCCCGGCCCCCGTCACAAGATCGCCCAAACCGACCCTTACGATGAATCCGTGCGTACCCCCTTCTCCCTGCTCGCCGAGCGCTGGCACCCGTCCGCCGCCCAGGTCCGGGTGGCGGCGCTGACCGCCCTGGCGATGAGCGTGGTCATCGTGGTGACCGGCGGCGCGGTCCGCCTGACCGGATCCGGCCTGGGCTGCAGCACCTGGCCGACCTGCACGGCGGAGAGCCTCACGCCGACGCCGGCGATGGGCGTGCACGGGATCATCGAGTTCACCAACCGGACGCTGACCTACGTGCTGTGCGCGGCGGTCGGCTGGGCGATCCTGGCGGCCCGCTGCGCGCCGTCCTGGCGCCGCAGCCTGACCCGGCTCGGCTGGGCGCAGTTCTGGGTGGTGATGAGCAACGCGGTGCTCGGCGGCATCACGGTGCTGGCCGGCCTCAACCCGTACGTGGTGGCCGCCCACATGCTGGCCGCGCTGGCGCTGGTCTGGGTCGCGGTGCTGACCTGGGAGCGGTCCAAGGAGGGCGACGGACCGGCGGTGCCGGTGGTGGCCGAGCCGCTGCGCCGGCTGAGCCAGGTGCTGGTCGGCGTGACCGGCGCGCTGGTGGTGGCCGGCACCCTGGTGACCGGCGCCGGGCACCACCCGGGCGACTCCTCGGACGTGCCCCGGATCCCGATCGACTACGACCGGCTGGCCCAGTTCCACGCGGACTTCGCGTTCGTCACGGTCGGCCTGTCGCTGGCCGTCATCTTCGCGCTGGCCGCGGTCAAGGCGCCGCCGGCGGCCCGGGCCCGGGCCCGGGAGCTGTTCCTGGTGCTGCTGCTGCAGGGCGTCATCGGCTACGTCCAGTACTTCACCGACGTCCCCGAGGTGCTGGTCGGCCTGCACATGCTGGGCGCCTCGCTCACCTGGATCGCCGCGCTGCGGATCCCGCTGGCGCTGCGGGTGCGCGCGGACGAGTCGTCCGACCAGGCGGTGCCCGCCCAGCAGCAGCCGCAGGCCGCGGCGGTCTGACCCCCCGCGCAGTGCGCACAGCGAGCGGCCCCGACCCCACTCCGCACCCGGGGGTCGGGGCCGCTCGCAGTCTCGGGACCGATCGGCGCGGCTGAGGGCCGATCAGATCTGGATGCCGGCCATCCGCTTCCACTCGTAGGGGCCGGTGCGCACCTTCAGCGCCAGCTCGCCCTCGAAGGACTCGTGCAGCGTCACGCCGGCCAGCTCCGCCGCGCGCTTGCCGACGGCGTAGCTGGGCGCCACCTGGTCGCCCCAGGAGCCGTCCGCACCGACCAGCACGATGCGGGTGGCCGCCCGGCCGACGTACTCCACCACGCCGTCGGCGCTGCCGCCGTGCTGCTTGCTGAACGCGGTCAGGTTCTTGGCGATCCGCTTGGCGCGGCGCTCGGCACGGGCGTCCGCGGCGGGGGCGAGGGTCTCTGCGCTGCTCATGTCGGCATGCTACCCACGGGTACGGACGCTGGCGACGGCAGGGGCGTGTGCCACGGGCCACACGCCCTCCAACGGCTCCTAGGCTGGTCCCATGACCTTCCACGGCTGGCCGATCGAGGCGCTGGACTTCTACGAGGGCCTCGAGGCCGACAACTCCCGCACGTACTGGAACGCGCACAAGGCGCTCTACGAGGAGGCGGTGCTGGCCCCCGCCGAACTGCTGCTGGCCGAGCTGGAGCCGGAGCTGGGCGACGGCAAGATCTTCCGCCCCAACCGCGACCTGCGGTTCAGCGCCGACAAGTCGCCCTACAAGACCCACCTCGGACTCTTCTTCGAGCACGGCGGCTACGTCCAGCTCTCCGCCCGCGGACTGGCCTCGGGCCTGGGCATGTACCACCTGGCCGCCGACCAGCTGGCCCGCTACCGCACCGCCGTGGCCGAGGAGGTGACCGGCCGCGAGCTGGAGCGGGTGATCGCCGCGCTGGCCGCGGACGGCATCCCGGTGGTCGGCCGGGACTCGCTGAAGACCGCGCCGCGCGGCTACCCGAAGGACCACCCGCGGATCGAGCTGCTGCGCCACAAGGGCCTGATCGCCTGGCAGGAGTGGGAGGTCGAGCCGTGGTTGAGCACCCACGGGGCGGCCGACCGGCTGCTCGCCTTCCTGCGCGGCGCCCGCCCCTTGCAGGACTGGCTCGGCCACCGGGTGGGGCCGAGCCAGGAAGCACCGCGCTGACGGGTGGTCAGCCGATGAACGGGTCCACCGCGATCGCCACCATCAGCAGCGTCAGGTAGGTGATCGACCAGTGGAACAGCCGCATCTCCTTGAGCTTGGCCCCGGTGATGCCGGCCTTGGCCCGGGAGTGCAGCGCGTGCGCCTCCTTGAGCCAGAACCCGCCCAGCAGCACCGCCGACGCCGGGTAGAGCCAGCTGGTGTGCCCCAACGGCCACAGCGCGAGCGAGACGGCCACCATGACCCAGCTGTAGATGACGATCTGTCGGGCCACCGCGAGGTTCCCCGCGGTCACCGGCAGCATCGGCACACCGGCCTTGGCGTAGTCCTCGCGGACCTTCATGGACAGCGGCCAGTAGTGCGGCGGGGTCCAGAAGAAGACCACCAGGAAGAGCACGAACGGTGCCCAGTCCAGCGAGTCCTTCACCGCGGCCCAGCCGACCAGCACCGGCATGCAGCCGGCGATCCCGCCCCAGACGATGTTCTGGGCGGTGCGCCGCTTCAGGCCCAGGGTGTAGACGAAGACGTAGAAGAGGTAGCCGGCCAGCGCCAGTGCGGCGGCCAGCCAGTTCACCAGCAGGCCCAGCCAGAGCGTGGAGACCACGCCCAGCACGATGCCGAAGACGACCGCCTCGCCCGGCGCGACCATCCCGGTCACGAGCGGGCGCCGCTCGGTGCGGCTCATCACCGCGTCGATGTCGCGGTCGATGTACATGTTGAGTGCGTTGGCCCCGCCCGCCGACAGGTAGCCGCCGACCACCACCTCCAGCACCGTGACCAGGTTCGGCACCCCGCGCTGGGCCAGGAACATCACCGGCACCGTGCTCATCAGCAGCAGCTCGATGATCCGCGGCTTGGTCAGTGCGACGAATGCCCCGACACGGGCCCCGAGCGGCCGGCGGCCGGGGGTCGACCCGACTACGCCCGCGGGGCGGGATTCGACGGCGGTCACGAACACCCCAACTGAAGATGAATCTTCGCAGGCGTCCCGGTTCCGATGAGCTCGTGAATCCGTTCACGCTGCGCGTACCACGCCACCTTAGACGGTTCCGATCCGCCGATCGGCTCCGGGGTGGCCTGACGGGGCCGCGGGCACCCCGCTGGGTCAACCGCCCAGTTCGCCGACAAGCGACCCGCTCCGAACCTTGCCAAGGTGGGTACCGGGGGCGCCCGTGACGGCGGGTGGCGCCTGCCCGGCGCACTCCGCACAGTACGGAAGGAATACCGGGGACGAAACTCCCGATTGTCCCCGTACGGAAGGCGCGCCCCGGCTCTGACGGTAGGCTCGGCCTCGAAGCGGGATCAACCCTCCGTGACCGGGCACGATCTAGCGTCAGGACCACAGCGACGTGGCCGGACCCGGTCCCTTCACGGGGTCATACCTCAATACGGAAGGAGCCCTGAGAAGGGTGAGCACGACGCCGACGAACGCATTCGAGTGGACCGCTCTCGACGAGCGCACTGTGGACACCGCACGAGTCCTGGCCATGGACGCGGTGCAGAAGGTCGGAAACGGGCACCCCGGCACCGCCATGGCGCTGGCTCCGGCCGCCTACGTGATCTTCCAGCGCTTCCTGCGCCACGACCCCACCGACCCCAACTGGGCAGGCCGGGACCGCTTCGTGCTGTCCCCGGGGCACACCAGCATGACGCTGTACACCCAGCTGTTCTTCTCCGGCTACGGCCTGGAGCTGGACGACCTGAAGTCGTTCCGGGTGGCCGGCAGCCGCACCCCGGGCCACCCCGAGCACGGCCACACCGCGGGCGTGGAGACCACCACCGGTCCGCTCGGCCAGGGCATCGCGAACGCGGTCGGCATGGCGATGGCGGCCCGCTACGAGCGCGGCCTGTTCGACCCCGAGGCGCCGGCCGGCGCCTCGCCGTTCGACCACACGATCTGGGCGATCGTCTCCGACGGCGACCTGGAGGAGGGCATCTCCGCCGAGGCCTCCTCGCTGGCCGGCCACCAGAAGCTGGGCAACCTGGTCGCGCTCTACGACGACAACCACATCTCGATCGAGGGCAGCACCCAGACCGCGTTCTCCGAGGACGTGCTGGCCCGCTACGCCGCCTACGGCTGGCACGTGCAGCGGATCGAGCAGAAGCCCAACGGCGACGTGGACGTGCAGGAGCTGGCCGCCGCGCTGGCCGCCGCCAAGGCCGAGACCGGGCGCCCGTCGCTGATCGCGATGCGCACCATCATCGCCTGGCCGGCCCCGGACGCGCAGAACACCGCCAAGGCGCACGGCTCGGCGCTGGGCGCCGCCGAGATCGCCGCCACCAAGAAGGTGCTGGGCTTCGACCCCGAGCGCACCTTCGAGGTCGGCGAGGAGGTCCTCTCGCACGCCCGCCAGGTGATCCAGCGCGGCAAGGCCGCCCGTGCCGAGTGGGAGAAGTCCTACCTGGCCTGGCGCGAGGCGAACCCGACCCGGGCCGCGGAGTTCGACCGGATCCAGGCCGGCGAGCTGCCCAACGGGTGGAAGAAGCTGCTGCCGGTCTTCCCGGCCGGCAAGGACGTGGCGACCCGCAAGGCCAGCGGCGACACCCTCAAGGCGTTCGGCGCGGCGATCCCCGAGCTGTGGGGCGGCTCGGCCGACCTGGCCGAGTCGAACCTGACCACCATCGACGAGGAGAGCTCCTTCCTGCCGGTGGGCAACGCGCTCAAGGGCGCCCACCCGTACGGGCGGACCATCCACTTCGGCATCCGCGAGCACGCCATGGGCTCGACCATGAACGGCATCGCGCTGCACGGCCGGACCCGCGTGTACGGCGGCACCTTCCTGGTCTTCTCCGACTACATGCGCCCGGCGGTGCGCCTGGCCGCGCTGATGAAACTGCCGGTCACCTACGTCTGGACGCACGACTCGATCGGCCTGGGCGAGGACGGCCCGACCCACCAGCCGGTGGAGCACCTGGCCGCGCTGCGCGCGATCCCGGGCCTGTCCGTGGTCCGCCCGGCCGACGCCAACGAGACCGCCGTCGTGTGGCGCACCGTGCTGGAGCGCCACACCACCCACCCCGGCCCGGTCGGCCTGGCGCTGACCCGCCAGGGCGTGCCGACCTGGGACCGCGAGGTCTACGGCTCGGCCGACGGCGCGGCCAAGGGCGGCTACGTGCTGGCCGACGCCTCCGACGGCGTGCCGCAGGTGATCCTGATCGGCACCGGCTCCGAGGTGCAGCTCGCCATGCAGGCGCGCGAGACCCTGGAGGCGGAGGGCATCGCCACCCGCGTGGTCTCGATGCCCTCGGTGGAGTGGTTCAACGAGCAGGACCAGGCCTACCGCGACCAGGTGCTGCCCCCGGCGGTCAAGGCCCGCGTCTCGGTCGAGGCCGGCATCGCCCAGGGCTGGCGCGAACTGGTCGGCGACCACGGCCGGATCGTCAGCCTGGAGCACTTCGGCGCCTCCGCGGACTACCAGGTGCTCTACCGCGAGTTCGGCATCACCGCCGAGGCCGTGGCGCACGCCGCGCACAAGTCGCTGCGCTCGCTCGAAGCCGTCACCCGCTGAACCCGCCCGCCCGTCGAAGCACCGACAGAATTCGAAGGACTGACTGAGCATGACTGACGCACTGAAGCGCCTCAGCGACGAAGGCGTGGCGATCTGGCTGGACGACCTGAGCCGGACCCGGCTGAACACCGGCAACCTGGCCGAGCTCGTCCAGAGCAAGCACGTCGTCGGGGTCACCACCAACCCGACCATCTTCCAGAAGGCCATCGCCGGCAGCGGCGACACCTCCTACGACGGCCAGCTGCGCGACCTGGCGGTCCGCCAGGTCACCACCGACGAGGCGATCCGCATGATCACCACCTCCGACGTGCGGGACGCGGCCGACGTGCTGCGCCCGGTCTACGACGCCAGCAACGGCCGCGACGGCCGGGTCTCGATCGAGGTCGACCCGCGCCTGGCCCACCAGACCGCTCCCACCGTGGCCGAGGCCAAGCAGCTGTGGTGGCTGGTCGACCGCCCCAACGTGTTCATCAAGATCCCGGCCACCAGGGCCGGCCTGCCCGCGATCAGCGAGGTGATCGGCCGGGGCATCAGCGTCAACGTCACGCTGATCTTCTCCCTCGACCGCTACAAGGCCGTCATCGACGCCTTCCTGACCGGCCTGGAGCAGGCCAAGGGCAAGGGCATCGACCTGTCCTCGATCGAGTCGGTCGCCTCGTTCTTCGTCTCCCGGGTGGACACCGAGATCGACAAGCGCCTGGACGCGATCGGCACCGACGAGGCCAAGGCGCTGCGCTCCAAGGCCGCCCTCGCCAACGCCCGCCTCGCCTACCAGGCGTACGAGGAGGTCTTCGGCTCGGTGGACGGCAAGACGCCGGCCTCCGACCGCTGGAAGGCCCTGGAGGCGGCCGGCGCCAAGCCGCAGCGCCCGCTCTGGGCCTCCACCGGGGTCAAGGACCCGGCCCTGCCGGACACCCTGTACGTGACCGAGCTGGTCGCGCCCGGCACCGTCAACACGATGCCCGAGGCCACCCTGGACGCCACCGGCGACCACGGCACGGTGACCGGCGACACCATCACCGGCGCCTACGCCGACGCGCAGGGCGTGCTCGACGCGCTGGCCGCGGTGGGCGTCGACTACGACGACGTGGTGCAGGTCCTGGAGGACGAGGGCGTCAGCAAGTTCGAGGTCTCCTGGCAGGAGCTCCTCGACACGGTGACCGCCTCGCTCGCCTCGTTCGCCGCCGGTAAGTGACCCCTGCTCTACGGATCTGGAAGCGGAGCCAGCAGTGAGCAATCCACAGGCATTTCCCGACCTTGAGGGGACCGAGGTGCAGGGCACGACCCCGCAGCACCCGGCCAACCCGCTGCGCGACCCGGCCGACCGCCGACTGCCGCGCATCGCCGGCCCGTCCGGCCTGGTCATCTTCGGCGTCACCGGGGACCTGTCCCGCAAGAAGCTGATGCCGGCCATCTACGACCTGGCCAACCGCGGTCTGCTGCCGCCGGGTTTCTCGCTGGTGGGCTTCGCCCGCCGCGAGTGGGAGCACGAGGACTTCGCGAAGGAGGTGCACGACGCCGTCAAGGAGCACGCCCGCACCCCCTTCCGCGAGGAGGTCTGGGAGCAGCTCGCCAAGGGCATGCGGTTCGTCCAGGGCACCTTCGACGACGACGAGGCCTTCGAGACCCTGCGCCAGACCATCGAGGACCTGGACAAGGCCCAGGGCACCAGCGGCAACTTCGCCTTCTACCTGTCGGTGCCGCCGAAGTTCTTCCCGACGGTCGTCCAGCAGCTGAAGAAGCACGGCCTGGCCGACCCGCCGGAGGGCTCCTGGCGCCGCGCGGTGATCGAGAAGCCGTTCGGCCACGACCTGGCCAGCGCCCAGGAGCTGAACAAGGTCGTGCACGAGGTCTTCCCCCGGGACGAGGTGTTCCGGATCGACCACTACCTGGGCAAGGAGACGGTCCAGAACATCCTGGCGCTGCGCTTCGCCAACCAGATGTTCGAGCCGATCTGGAACCGGTCCTACGTGGACCACGTGCAGATCACCATGGCCGAGGACATCGGCATCGGCGGCCGGGCCGGGTACTACGACGGCATCGGCTCGGCCCGTGACGTGATCCAGAACCACCTGCTCCAGCTGATGGCGCTGACCGCCATCGAGGAGCCCGCCTCGTTCCACCCCAAGGCCCTGGTGGCGGAGAAGCTCAAGGTGCTCAGCGCCGTGCAGCTGCCCAAGGACCTCGGCAAGCACACCGTCCGCGGCCAGTACGCGAGCGGCTGGCAGGGCGGCGAGGAGGTGGTCGGCTACCTGGACGAGGACGGCATCAACCCCGAGTCCAAGACCGACACCTACGCGGCGATCAAGCTGGAGATCAACAACCGCCGCTGGGCCGGGGTGCCGTTCTACCTGCGCACCGGCAAGCGGCTGGGCCGCCGGGTCACCGAGATCGCGGTGGTCTTCCAGCGCGCGCCGTACCTGCCGTTCGACTCCTACGCGACCGAGGAGCTGGGGCAGAACGCCCTGGTCATCCGGGTGCAGCCGGACGAGGGCGTCACCGTGCGGTTCGGCTCCAAGGTGCCGGGCACCTCGTTCGAGGTGCGGGACGTGACGATGGACTTCGCCTACGGCGAGTCGTTCACCGAGTCCAGCCCGGAGGCCTACGAGCGGCTGATCCTGGACGTGCTGCTGGGTGACGCGAACCTGTTCCCGCGCCACCAGGAGGTCGAGCTCTCCTGGGAGATCCTCGACCCGATCGAGAAGTACTGGGATCAGCACGGCAAGCCCGCGCAGTACCCGGCCGGCACCTGGGGCCCGGCCGAGGCGGACGAGATGCTCGCACGAGACGGCAGGAGCTGGCGCCGGCCATGAAGATCGACCTGACGAACACCACGTCCAGCAAGATCAACAACGCCCTGATGGACGCCCGGCGGGCCAGCGGTGCCACCGCCGCCGGGATGGTCCTGACCCTGGTCATCGTGACCGACGAGGGCAGCGCCTACGACGCCCTGCGGGCGGCGAACGACGCGTCCCGCGAGCACCCCTCGCGGATCCTCGCGGTGGTCAAGCGGGCCGGGCGGTCCCCCCGGGCCCGCGCCGGGACCAGGCTGGACGCCGAGATCCTGGTCGGCTCGGACGCCGGCTCCGGCGAGACGGTGGTGCTGCGGATGCACGGCGAGCTGGTCTCGCACGCGCAGTCCGTGGTGCTGCCGCTGCTGCTGCCGGACGCCCCGGTGGTGGTCTGGTGGCCGGAGAACGCGCCGCTGCACGCCGCGCAGGACCCGCTGGGTGCGATCGCCCAGCGCCGGATCACCGACGCGGTCACCGCCGAGTCGCCGGTGGAGCAGCTCGCGGTGCGCGCCGAGAGCTACAACCCCGGTGACACCGACCTGGCCTGGACCCGGATCACCGGCTGGCGCTCGATGCTGGCCGCCGCGCTGGACCAGCGGCCGACCAAGGTGACCTCCGCGGTGGTCGAGGGCGAGTCGTACAACCCCAGCGTCGAGCTGCTCGGCCTGTGGCTGCACGACCGGCTCAAGGTCCCGGTGGAGCGGGTGGTCACCGACGGCCCCGGCATCACCGCGGTGCGGATGCGCACCAAGGACGGCGACATCGTGCTGGACCGGCCGGACGGACTGATGGGCACCCTGTCCATCCCCGGCGCGCCGGACCGGATCGTGGCGCTCAAGCGCCGCGAGACCGCCGAGCTGATCGCCGAGGAGCTGCGCCGGCTCGACCCGGACGACATCTACGCCGCCGCGGTGCGCACCGGTGTCAGCAAGCTGGTCGAGCGGGCCGCCGCCCCGGCTCCGGCCGGGATCCCCGACGAGGTCGGGGCCGACCCGCAGGAGCAGGCGGAGGAGCCGAAGAAGACCGCCAACCGGAAGCGGACCAAGGCATGACCGCCGCGGTCCCGCAGCTGGTGGTGCACCGCGACAAGGAGCTGATGGCCCAGGCGGCCGCGGCGCGACTGATCACCCGGATCGTCGACGCCCAGGCCGCCCGGGGCACCGCCTCCGTGGTGCTCACCGGCGGGCGCAACGGCAACGCCCTGATGGCCGCGATCGCCGCGTCCCCGGCCCGGGACGCGGTGGACTGGTCGCGGCTGGACCTGTGGTGGGGCGACGAGCGGTTCGTCCCGTCGGCCGACCCCGAGCGCAATGCGGTGCAGGCCACCGACGAGCTGCTCGGGCGGGTCCCGCTGGACCCGGCGCGGGTGCACTTCATGCCCGCCTCGGACGGGGTGGACGGCGCCGACGTGGAGGCCGCCGCCGAGCGGTACGCCGAGGAGCTGGCCAAGGCCGCACGGCCGCAGGACCGCTTCGGCGTACCCGCCTTCGACGTGCTGCTGCTCGGCGTCGGACCGGACACCCACGTGGCCTCGCTCTTCCCCGAGCACCCGGGCGTGCGGGAGAGCGCGCGCACGGTGGTCGGGGTGCGCGGGGCACCGAAGCCGCCGCCGACCCGGATCTCGCTGACCCTGCCGGCCATCCGCGCGGCCCGCGAGGTCTGGCTGCTGGCGGCCGGCGAGGACAAGGCGGACGCGGTGGCGCTGGCGCTGTCCGGCCCGGGCGAGCTGCTCGCCCCGGCCTCCGGCGCCTACGGCACGGCCCGCACCCTGTGGCTGCTGGACCGCGCGGCGGCCGCCAAGCTGCCGCCGCAGCTCTACCCGCCGGCCTCCGCCTGACGGCCGGTCAACGGCAGCACGAAGGGGTGGTGCACCGAACGGTGCACCACCCCATAAACCTCCTCAGGACGGAGCCGCGCTCAGATCTCGCCGCGCAGCTTGGCCAGCGCCTCGGCCAGGATCGCCTCGCCGTCCGCGTCGCTGCGCCGCTCGCGGACGTACGCCAGGTGCGTCTTGTACGGCTCGTTGCGCGACGGCGCCGGCGGGTTGTGCTCGTCCTGCCCGGCCGGGAACCCGCAGCGCGGGCAGTCCCAGGTGTCCGGGATGACGGCCTCGGCGGCGAAGCTGGGGCGCGTCTCGTGCTTGTTGGCGCACCAGAAGGAGATCCGGGTGCGCGGAGCGGACTCACCGCGCTCCGCCTCGCCCATCGGGCCTGCCCCGACCCTGCTGCCACGGATGGCGTTGCCACTTGCCACGGTCTGACTCCCTGCGTGCCCTTAGAACCGCCTGGATGTGCCCAGGCGCTGCCAACCGGCCGCCGGCTGCGGACAGTGGCAAGTTGTCCTAGTGTACGGAGCTGATAAGGATCTGTCCGCACCGCTGGCGGAACTGAGACCGGATCAGCCCTTGACCTTGATGAGCAGGCCGAGGACGACGATGCAGGCGAACCAGCCCAGGCCGACGATCACGGTGATCCGGTCCAGGTTGCGCTCGGCCACCGCCGAACCGCCGCCGGCGGACATCGAGCCGCCACCGAACATGTCGGACAGACCGCCGCCCTTACCCTTGTGCAGCAGCACCAGGAGGACCATCAGCAGGCTGAAGATGATCAGGGCAATCGAGAACCCGAGAACCACGACGGGACCAACTCTCTCGTACTGTTTGGGTCAGGAGGCGAAGGGCCGGACCTCCGGGAGGTGGTCCGGCCCAAAGACTACGTTGCCAGGGGCGCGTTAGCCTACCGCCTGCTCGCGGTAGCGCACGATCTTGACGAACTCGTCGGCGTCCAGCGAGGCGCCGCCGATCAGGCCGCCGTCGATGTCGGCCTTGGCCATCAGCCCGGCCACGTTCCCGGCCTTCATCGAACCGCCGTACAGCACGCGGACCTTGCCGGCCAGCTCGGCGTCGTACAGCTCGGCCAGCCGGACCCGGATCGCGGCGCAGACCTCCTGCGCGTCCTCCGGGGTGGCCACCTCGCCGGTGCCGATCGCCCAGACCGGCTCGTAGGCGACGACGATCGACTCGGCGTCCGCGGCCGGCAGCCCGGACAGCGCGCCGTCCAGCTGGGCCAGCGTGTACTCGACGTGGGTGCCGGCCCGGCGGATCTCCAGCGGCTCGCCCACGCACAGGATCGGGGTGATCCCGCTGCGGTAGGCCGCCTTCACCTTGGCGTTGACGATCTCCTCGTTCTCGCCGTGGTACTGGCGCCGCTCCGAGTGGCCGATCACCGCGTAGGTGCACTTCAGCTTGGACAGCATCGGGCCGGAGATCTCGCCGGTGTAGGCACCGGAGTCGTGCGCCGAGATGTCCTGCGAGCCGTACTTGATCCTCAGCTTGTCGCCGTCCACCAGGGTCTGCACCGAGCGCAGGTCGGTGAACGGGGTCAGCACCGCGACCTCGACCGCCTCGTAGTCCTTGTCGGCCAGCGCGAACGCCAGCTTCTGGGTGTGCTGGATGGCCTCGAGGTGGTTGAGGTTCATCTTCCAGTTGCCCGCCATCAGCGGGAGACGCTCAGTCATGCGATCAGGCCTCCAGTGCGGCGATACCGGGAAGGGTCTTGCCCTCCAGGTACTCCAGGCTCGCGCCGCCGCCGGTCGAAATGTGTCCGAACTTGGTCTCGTCGAAGCCGAGGATGCGCACGGCCGCGGCCGAGTCGCCGCCGCCGACCACGGTGAAGGCCTCCGAGTCCAGCAGCGCCTGGGCCACCGCGCGGGTGCCGTCGGCGAAGGCCGGGTGCTCGAAGACGCCCATCGGGCCGTTCCAGAAGACGGTCCTGGCGTCGGCCAGCTTCTCGGCGAACAGCTGCGCGGTCTTCGGGCCGATGTCCAGGCCGAGCGCGCCGGCCGGGATCGCGTCCGCGTCGACCACCGCGAAGTCCTCGACCGGCGCCCGGTTCTTCACGTCCGGGAACCCGCCGCTGACCGCGGTGTCCACCGGGATGACGAACTCGACGCCGTTGGCCGCGGCCCGCGCCAGGTACTCCTGGGCGACCGGGATCTGGTCCTCCTGCAGCAGCGAGGCGCCCACCTCGTGGCCCTGGGCCTTGAGGAAGGTGAACATCATGCCGCCGCCGATCAGGATCCGGTCGGCCTTGCCCAGCAGGTTGTCGATCACGCCGACCTTGTCGGAGACCTTCGAGCCGCCGAGCACCACCACGTAGGGGCGCGCCACGTCCTCGGTCAGGCGCTTGAGGACGCCCAGCTCCTTCTCGATCAGCAGGCCGGCCGCGTGCGGCAGCCGGGCCGGCAGGTCGAAGACCGACGCGTGCTTGCGGTGCACCGCGCCGAAGCCGTCGCCGACGTACAGGTCGGCGAGCTCGGCCAGCCGGTCGGCGAACGCGCCGCGCTCGGCCTCGTCCTTGCTGGTCTCGCCGGCGTTGAAGCGCAGGTTCTCCAGCAGCGTGACCTCGCCGTCGCCGAGGGCGGCGACGGTGGCCTTCGCGCTGTCACCCACGGTGTCGGTGGCGAAGGCCACCGGCGTGCCGAGGATCTCGCCCAGCCGCACGGCGACCGGCGCGAGCGAGTACTGGGGGTCCGGCTCGCCCTTGGGGCGGCCGAGGTGGGAGGCGACGATCACCTTGGCACCGCGCTCCAGGAGCGCGGCGATGGTCGGCGCGACGGCGCGGATCCGGCCGTCGTCGGTGATGGTGTCGCCGCTCAGCGGGACGTTGAGGTCGGCGCGGACGAACACCCGCTGGCCTGCCACCTCGAGGTCGTCGATGGTCTTCACGGTCTACGGTCTCCTGGGAGAGAGTGGCGCTGAACAGGCGGCACAGCGCCGGGCCGCCGGGGGGGGGAAGGGGCGAGGTGAGGGTGCGCGCAGGGACAGGGCCCGGACGGCGGGTGTTCCGCCGTCCGGGCCCTGACACCTCACTTCACGTCAGCTGTCGCTGCGTCAGAGCTGGCTGCCGACCAGGGAGGTCAGGTTGACCAGCCGGTTCGAGTAGCCCCACTCGTTGTCGTACCAGCCGAGGACCTTGACCTGGTTGCCCTGGACCATGGTCAGCTGGGAGTCGAAGATGGTGGAGAACGGCGAGTTCACGATGTCGGAGGAGACGATCGGGTCCTCGGTGTACTGCAGGATGCCCTTGAGCTCGCCCTCGGCCGCCTTCTGGAAGGCCGCGTTGACCTCCTCGATGGTGACGTCGCGCTCCAGGGTGACCACCAGGTCGGTGATCGAACCGGTCGGGACCGGGACGCGCAGCGAGGTGCCGTCCAGCTTGCCCTTCAGCTCCGGCAGCACCAGCGCGGTGGCCTTGGCGGCACCGGTGGAGGTCGGGATGATGTTCAGGGCGGCGGCGCGGGCGCGGCGCAGGTCCTTGTGCGGGAAGTCCAGGGTGACCTGGTCGTTGGTGTAGGCGTGCACCGTCGTCATCAGGCCCTTGACGATGCCGAAGTTCTCGTTCAGCACCTTGGCCATCGGCGCCACGCAGTTGGTGGTGCAGGAGGCGTTGGAGATGACCGTGTGGTTCGCGGCGTCGTACTTGTCGTCGTTCACGCCCATGACGATGGTGACGTCTTCGTCGGTCGCCGGGGCGGAGATGATGACCTTCTTGGCGCCGGCGGCGACGTGCTTCTTCGCGTCGGCGGCCTTGGTGAAGATGCCGGTGGACTCGATCACGATGTCCACGGCGAGCTCGCCCCAGGGCAGGTTGGCCGGGTCGCGCTCGGCGATCACCTTGAAGGTGTGGCCGTCGACGGTGATGGAGTCAGCGGTGTGGCTGACCTCCGCCTGCAGGGTGCCGAGGATGGAGTCGTACTTGAGCAGGTGAGCCAGGGTCTTGGTGTCGGTGAGGTCGTTGACACCCACGATCTCGATGTCCGCGCCCTGAGCCTTGACCGCACGGAAGAAATTCCGGCCGATGCGGCCGAATCCGTTGATGCCTACCCGGATCGTCACTTACCGATCTCCTCTGAGGTACGCCGGGCTATGCCGACGGGGTGGAAATGGGATGTCCCCGACCACCCACGACCCTACCTCCCGGAGGTGTTCCAGAGCACATCACCCCCTCAGGTCAAGCCCCTGGCGTGGCGTTGTAGGCCACATTGCGGCACAACCGCCACGCCAGGCACAGAGGTCAGTTGAGCGCCATTTCCTCCGTCAGGTTCGCCTCGGTGTTGGGCAGTCCCAGCTCCATCGCGCGCTTGTCGGCCATCGCCAGCAGGCGGCGGATCCGGCCGGCCACCGCGTCCTTGGTCAGCGGCGGATCGGCGAGCGCGCCCAACTCCTCCAGCGAGGCCTGCTTGTGCTGCATCCGCAGCTGGCCGGCCGCGGCCAGGTGCTCGGGCACCTCCTCGCCCAGGATCTCCAGCGCCCGCTGCACCCGGGCCCCGGCGGCCACCGCCGCGCGGGCCGAGCGGCGCAGGTTGGCGTCGTCGAAGTTGGCCAGCCGGTTGGCGGTGGCCCGCACCTCGCGGCGCAGCCGGCGCTCCTCCCACGCCAGCACCGACTCGTGCGCGCCGAGCCGGGTGAGCAGCGCGCCGATCGCGTCGCCGTCCCGGATCACCACCCGGTCCGCACCGCGCACCTCGCGGGCCTTGGCCGGGATGCCGAGCCGGCGGGCCGCACCGACCAGGGCCAGCGCCGCCTCGGAGCCGGGGCAGGTGATCTCCAGCGAGGAGGACCGGCCCGGCTCGGTGAGCGAGCCGTGGGCCAGGAAGGCCCCGCGCCACGCCGCCTCGGCGTCGCACGTCGCACCGGACACCACCGCCGGGGGCAGGCCCCGGATCGGCCGGCCCCGCCCGTCCACCAGCCCGGTCTGCCGGGCCAGCAGCTCACCGTCCTTGATCACCCGGACCACGTACCGGCTGCCGCGCCGCAGCCCGCTCGGGGCCATCACCACCAGTTCGGACGCGTGGCCGAAGATCTCCAGCAGGTCCTTGCGCAGCCGCCGGGCCGCAATGCCGGTGTCCAGCTCCGCCTCGATCACGATCCGACCGCTCACAATGTGCAGTCCGCCCGCGAATCGCAGGATCGCCGACACCTCAGCCTTGCGACAGCAGGCCCGGGTGACAGGGAGCCGCGAGATTTCGTCCTTCACCGCTGCCGTCATCGCCATGGGCCGATCCTTCCATGTGTCCGGAAAATCCGGTCGTACGCGGCGGCCAGAAGCTCCGGGTCGTGTCGCGGGCTGCCGTCCTTGGCGGCCACCGTGTCGAGCACCAGCGCCGCACCCATCCGTTCGGCGGCACTGCGCAGCCCGGCCAGGTCGGCGACGCCGAAGGCGCCGCCGGTGACCGCTCGCTCGTCCACCAGGATCGCATCCACGCCCAGCTCCGGTGCGTGGTCGGCGATCACCTCCAGGTGACGCTGCGGGGTGAAGCCCTCGGTCTCGCCCGGCTGCGGGGCCAGGTTGAGGCAGAGCAGCCGGCGCGCCTTGGTCTCCACCAGGGCCTTGGCCAGCTCCGGCACCAGCAGGTGCGGCAGCACGCTGGTGAACCAGGAGCCGGGACCGAGCACCACCCAGTCCGCCTCCAGCACCGCGCTCACCGCCTCCGGCACCGCCGGCGGCTCCTCGGGCAGCAGCCGCACCGACTGCACGGTGCCCGGGGTGACGGCCACGCTCGCCTGGCCGCGCACCGCGGAGACCGCGGCGGGCCGGGCCGGGTCGTGGCCGCGCACCTGGGCCTCGATGTCCAGCGGGACTGCCGACATCGGCAGCACCCGGCCCTGCACGTTGAGCAGCCGGCCGACCCACTGCAGGGCCAGCACCGGGTCGCCGAGCTTCTCCCACAGCGCCACGATCAGCAGGTTGCCGACCGCGTGGCCGCCGAGCTCGCCGGTGCCGGAGAAGCGCTGCTGGATCACCTCGGACCAGGTGCGGCCCCACTCGTCGTCCCCGCAGAGCGCGGCCAGCGCCTTGCGCAGGTCGCCGGGCGGCAGCACGCCGAGCTCGGCGCGCAGCCGACCGCTGGAGCCGCCGTCGTCGGCCACGGTGACCACCGCGGTCAGGTCGGAGGTGAGCCGGCGCAGCGCCGAGAGCGAGGCGGACAGCCCCTGGCCGCCGCCCAGTGCGGTGATCCGGGGCGCGGTGCCCCGCGGTGCTCTCGATGCGCCGGGGGATCCCCGCTCAGCGGCTTTGTGCTGGATCTGCCGCCCTGGCGAGTATCCCGTCACACCTACCCCACGTTCCTGTCCGGTCGGCGGTGCTGGGGGACCGCCGCTACTCCCGTCCCATGTCGCGGTGCACCAGCACCGTTTCCACGCCCTCGGCGATCAGACGCTTCGTCAGCCGCTCCGACATGGCCACGCTGCGATGCTTGCCACCGGTGCAGCCTACGGCAAGGGTCATGTGGCGCTTACCTTCCCGCCGATAACCCTCGGTGACAATACGCAGGAGATCGGTGTAACCGTCCAGGAACTCCTGGGCGCCGGGCTGGGCGAAGACGTAGTCGGCCACCGCCGAGTCCGTGCCGGTGTTGGCGCGCAGCTCGGGGACCCAGTGCGGGTTGGGCAGGAAGCGGCAGTCGACCACCAGGTCGGCGTCGACCGGCAGGCCGTACTTGAACCCGAAACTCATCACGGTGCAGCGCAGCTCGGGCTCGTCGTGGTCGGCGAACTGGGCGTCCAGCTTGGCCCGCAGCTGGTGCACGTTGAGGTCGGTGGTGTCGATCACCAGGTCGGCCTCGCCGCGCAGCTCGCGCAGCAGGTCGCGCTCGCGGGCGATGCCGTCCACCAGCCGCGCGTCGCCCTGCAGCGGGTGCGGGCGGCGCACCGACTCGAACCGGCGGACCAGCACGTCGTCGCTGGACTCCAGGTAGACGATCCGCATCCGGGTGCCGCGCTTGTCCAGCTCCTCCAGCGAGGCGCGCAGGTCGTCGAAGAACTGGCGGCCGCGGACGTCGATCACCACGCCGATCCGGGCCACCGCGCCCTGGGAGCGGGCGCCCAGGTCGACCATGGTCGGGATCAGCGCCGGCGGCAGGTTGTCGACCACGAACCAGCCGAGGTCCTCGAGGCACTTGGCCGCCGTGCTGCGGCCGGCCCCGGACATTCCTGAGATGATCACCAGCTCCGGGGCGGTCTCGTCGCCGGCCTCGGGCCGGGCGGCGCGCCCTTCGTCGGAAACTGTCACTTCGGTTCCCCGCTCTCGGTGTTCTGCGTTCCCTGGTGCACTGCGTCGTCGTCCATGATCTCGCCTGTCGCGGTGTTCACCGCGAAGGCAGTGGGTGTCCGGGAGGCCAACGCCGCGACAACAGTCTCCGCGGTGCGCCGCCCGATCCCGGGGACCTCGCAGATCTCCTCGACCGTGGCGGCCCGCAGCTTCTTCACCGAGCCGAAGTGCTTGAGCAGCGCGGTGCGCCTGGTCTCGCCCAGGCCCGGGACCGCGTCCAGGCCGCCGGCGGTCAACCGCTTGGCCCGCTTGCCACGCTGGTAGGTGATGGCGAACCGGTGCGCCTCGTCGCGCACCCGCTGCAGCAGGTAGAGGCCCTCGCTGCTGCGCGGCAGCACCACCGGGTCGTCCTGGTCGGGCAGCCAGACCTCCTCCAGCCGCTTGGCCAGGCCGCACAGCGCGACGTCGTCGATGCCCAGCTCGTCCAGCGCGCGCCGGGCGGCGGCCACCTGGGGCTGGCCGCCGTCCACCACCAGCAGCTGGGGCGGGTAGGCGAACCGCCGGGGGCGGCCGTCGTCGGTGCGCGGGCCGTCCTCCTCGCCTTCGGCCTCGGGCACCGCCCACTCCCCCGTCTGCTCGCGCTCCTGGAGGTAGCGGCGGAACCGGCGGCTGATCACCTCGTGCATCGAGCGGACGTCGTCCTGGCCGCTGAAGCCCTTGATCTGGAACCGGCGGTACTCGCTCTTGCGGGCCAGGCCGTCCTCGAAGACCACCATGGAGGCGACCACGTCCTCGCCCTGCAGGTGGGAGATGTCGAAGCACTCGATCCGCAGCGGGACCGAGTCCAGCTCCAGCGCGTCGGCGATCTCCTGCAGGGCGCGGCTGCGGGTGGTCAGGTCGGAGGCCCGCCTGGTCTTGTGCAGCGCCAGCGCCTGCTGGGCGTTGCGGGCGACCGTCTCCATCAGGTCCTTCTTGTCGCCGCGCTGCGGCACCCGCAGGTCCACCTGGGCGCCGCGCAGTCCGGTGAGCCACTCCTGGGCCGGGGCCACCGGGTCGGGCAGCGCCGGCACCAGCACCTCGCGCGGCACGGGGGCGGTGTCGCCGCCGTAGAGCTGCTGCAGCGCGTGCTCCACCAGGGCCGCGGTGTCCACGTCCTCCACCTTGTCGGTGACCCAGCCGCGCTGGCCGCGCACCCGGCCGCCGCGGACGTGGAAGATCTGCACCGCGGCCTCCAACTCGTCCTCGGCGAGGGCGAGCAGGTCCGCGTCGGTGCCGTCGGCCAGCACCACGGCGTTCTTCTCCATCGCGCGCTTGAGCGCCTCGATGTCGTCGCGCAGCCGGGCGGCCTTCTCGTACTCCAGCTCGGCGGCGGCCTCCTGCATCTGCTGCTCCAGCCGCCGCAGGTGGTTGCCGGTCCGGCCGGCCATGAAGTCGCAGAACTCCTCGGCCAGGTCGCGGTGGTCGGCGGCGGAGACCCGGCCCACGCAGGGGGCCGCGCACTTGCCGATGTAGCCGAGCAGGCAGGGCCGGCCGACCTGCTGGGCGCGCTTGAAGACGCCGTTGGAGCAGGTGCGCACCGGGAAGACCCGCAGCAGCAGGTCGACCGTCTCGCGGATCGCCCAGGCGTGGCCGTAGGGACCGAAGTAGCGCACGCCCTTGCGGTGCGCCCCGCGCATCACCTGGACCCGGGGGAACTCCTCGTTCAGCGTGACGGCGAGTTCGGGGTAGCTCTTGTCGTCGCGGTACTTGACGTTGAACCGCGGGTCGAACTCCTTGATCCAGGAGTACTCCAGCTGGAGCGCCTCGACCTCGGTGCCGACCACGGTCCACTCCACCGAGGCCGCCGTGGTGACCATGGTGGCGGTGCGCGGGTGCAGGTTGGCCAGGTCCTGGAAGTAGGAGGAGAGCCGTGGGCGCAGGCTCTTGGCCTTGCCCACGTAGATCACCCGGCCGTGCTCGTCCCGGAACCGGTAGACCCCGGGGGAGGTCGGAATCGCCCCCGGCGCCGGTCGGTAGGTGGACGGGTCAGCCATCTTCGGTCCCCCTCGTGCTGCGCTGCCGACAATCGAAACCCTACTTCTGGACCACCAGTCGGCCGTTCTCCGCGCTGACCGGGTAGGAGGGCAGCGGCTTGGGGGCCGGACCGTCCTGCACCGAGCCGTCGGTGACGCTGAACCGGCTGCCGTGGCAGGGGCACTGGATCTGGTTGTCCTTGACCTGGTCCACGATGCAGCCGGCGTGCGTGCAGCGGGCGCTGAACGCCTTGTACTGGCCGGCGGTGGGCTGGGTCACCACCACCAGCTGGTCGCGGAAGACCTTGCCGCCGCCGACCGGCACGTCCGCCGCGGCGCCCACCTCGACGGGGGCGGCGCTCTTGGACGGGGCGGAGCCGGCGCCGTCGGTGGTGGTGCTGCCCGACGAGCTGGAGGAGCAGCCCGCCACGCCGAGGGCGGAGCCGCCCGCCAGCACGGCCGCACCGCAGCAGAGCAGGGTGCGGCGGGAGGTGGTGGACATCTCGGCGGCCTCGGACATGGTGTGCTCTCCTCGACGGACGGCGGCTGGGAACGGCGGCAGTCTAATCCGCGCCGTCCCGGCCGCCGGACGCCGCTACTTCTTGGCCGCGGCCCGCTTGCGCGCGTTGCGCGGGGCGGGCACCGGCGCCTCGTCGGTGACCCGGTCGCCGAGGATGTCCCGCAGGAACTTGCCGGTGTGACTGGCCGTCACCCGGGCGATCTCCTCCGGGGTGCCCTCGGCCACCACGGTGCCGCCGCCGCTGCCGCCCTCCGGGCCCATGTCCACGACCCAGTCGGCGGTCTTGATCACATCGAGGTTGTGCTCGATGACGATCACCGTGTTGCCCTTCTCGACCAGCCCGGAGAGCACCTTGATCAGCTTGCTGATGTCCTCGAAGTGCAGACCGGTGGTGGGCTCGTCCAGCACGTAGACGGTCCGGCCGGTGGAGCGCTTCTGCAGTTCGGAGGCGAGCTTGACGCGCTGCGCCTCGCCGCCGGACAGCGTGGGCGCGCTCTGGCCGAGCCGGACGTAGCCGAGGCCGACGTCGTTCAGCGTCCGCAGGTGGCGGGCGATGGCGGGCACCGCCTCGAAGAAGTGCAGCGCCTCCTCGATCGGCATGTCCAGCACCTCGGCGATGGACTTGCCCTTGTAGTGCACCTCCAGCGTCTCCCGGTTGTACCGCGCCCCGTGGCAGACCTCGCAGGGGACGTAGACGTCCGGCAGGAAGTTCATCTCGATCTTGATGGTGCCGTCGCCGGAGCAGTTCTCGCAGCGGCCGCCCTTGACGTTGAACGAGAACCGGCCCTGCAGGTAGCCGCGCACCTTCGCCTCGGTGGTCTCCGCGAAGAGCTTGCGGACGTGGTCGAAGACGCCGGTGTAGGTGGCCGGGTTGGAGCGCGGGGTGCGGCCGATCGGCGACTGGTCCACGTGCACCACCTTGTCCACCTGGTCGGTGCCGGTGATCCGGGTGTGCCGGCCGGGCACGCTGCGCGCGCCGTTCAGCTCGCGGGCCAGGTGGGTGTAGAGGATGTCGTTGACCAGGGTCGACTTGCCGGAGCCCGAGACACCGGTGATCGCGGTGAAGGTGCCCAGCGGGAACCCGACCGTGACGTCCCTGAGGTTGTGCTCGCGGGCGCCGTGCACGGTGATCTGGCGCTTCTTGTCCCGCGGGCGGCGCACCGCCGGGATCGGGATCGAGCGCTTGCCGGAGAGGTACTGGCCGGTCAGCGATTCGGCGTTGTCCAGCAGTTCCTTGAGCGCGCCGGAGTGCACCACCGTGCCGCCGTGCTCGCCGGCGCCGGGGCCGATGTCCACCACCCAGTCCGCGGTCTTGATGGTGTCCTCGTCGTGCTCGACCACGATCAGCGTGTTGCCGATGTCGCGCAGCCGGACCAGGGTCTCGATCAGGCGGTGGTTGTCGCGCTGGTGCAGGCCGATCGAGGGCTCGTCCAGCACGTAGAGGACACCGACCAGGCCGGAGCCGATCTGGGTGGCCAGCCGGATCCGCTGCGCCTCGCCGCCGGACAGGGTGCCGGCCGCACGGTTGAGCGAGAGGTAGTCCAGACCGACGTCGACCAGGAAGCGCAGCCGCTCGTTGACCTCCTTGAGGACCCGCTCGGCGATCTTCTTGTCCCGGGCGGTCAGCTTCATCGCGCCCAGGAAGTCGGCGCAGTCGCTGATCGACATCCCCGAGACCTCGGCGATCGACCTGCCCTGCACGGTGACCGCGAGCACCACCGGCTTGAGCCGGGTGCCCTCGCAGGCCGGGCAGGGGACCTCGCGCATGTAGCCCTCGAACCGCTCCCGGCCCGAGTCGGTCTCGGCCTCGGTGTGCCGGCGCTGGACGAACGGGATCACGCCCTCGAAGCCGGTGACGTAGGAGCGCTCGCGGCCGTAGCGGTTGTTGTAGCGGACCTCGACCTTGGCCTTGTGGCCGTAGAGCAGCGCCTTCTTGGCCCGGGCCGGCAGGCCGGCCCACGGGATGTCGGTGCGGAAGCCCAGCTCGCCGGCGAGCGCGTCGATCAGCCGGCCGAAGTACTCCTTCATGTGGCCGCCGGTCCAGGGGTGGATCGCCCCCTCGTCCAGCGACTTCTCCTCGTCGGGGACGACCAGCTCCGGGTCCACCTCCATCCGGCTGCCGAGCCCGGTGCACTCGGGGCAGGCGCCGAACGGGGAGTTGAAGGAGAACGAGCGCGGCTCCAGCTCCTCGAAGGAGACGTCGTCGTACGGGCAGTAGAGGTGCTCGGAGTACATCCGCTCGCGCTCCGGGTCCTCGGCGTCGAGGTCCACGAAGTCGAGCACCACCATGCCGCCGGAGAGCTTCAGCGCCGTCTCCACCGAGTCGGTCAGCCGGCGCTTGGCGCCCTCCTTCACGGTGAGGCGGTCGATCACCACCTCGACGGTGTGCTTCTCCTGCTTCTTCAGCTTGGGCGGGTCGGTCAGCTGGACCGTTTCGCCGTCCACCCGGGCCCGGGCGTAGCCCTTGGACTGCAGGTCGGCGAAGAGGTCGACGAACTCGCCCTTGCGCTCGCGCACCACCGGGCTGAGCACCTGGAACCTGGTGCCCTCGGTCAGCTTCAGCACCTGGTCGACGATGGCCTGCGGGGACTGCTTGGCGATCGGCCGCCCGCAGTGCGGGCAGTGCGGCTTGCCCACCCGGGCGAAGAGCAGCCGCAGGTAGTCGTAGACCTCGGTGATGGTGCCCACGGTGGAGCGGGGGTTGCGGTTGGTGGACTTCTGGTCGATCGAGACGGCCGGCGAGAGGCCCTCGATGAAGTCCACGTCCGGCTTGTCCATCTGGCCGAGGAACTGGCGGGCGTACGAGGACAGCGACTCGACGTAGCGGCGCTGGCCCTCGGCGAAGATCGTGTCGAACGCCAGCGAGGACTTGCCCGAGCCGGAGAGCCCCGTGAAAACGATCAGGGAGTCCCGCGGGAGGTCGAGCGAGACGTTCTTGAGGTTGTGCTCGCGAGCACCGCGGACGATGAGGCGGTCGGCCACTGCTACTGGCGCCTTTCTCCGGGATCGGGAAACAAGACAGCTTCTCCAGTGTCGCCGATCAGCGTATAGCTCAGGCGTTCGATTATCGAGCTTGTCCAACGGACCTCACCCGGACGAGTGAACGCCCCGCCGAGTCAACCGGATGCCACTGACAATCGGGCCACCGCGGCCCCGGCCACCCCGGCCGGACCCGCCCGCACCGCCCCCGTGGGCCCGCCCGGCCGCGCGCCCGGCGATAGCCTTCGGCTGTCCAACGAGCCCGGCCCTGCAAGGCAACGCCCACCCGGAGGCCCATCTGATGACCACCCCCGCCGAGACCGCCGCCACCACCCTGCGCGAGGTGGACGAGGCCACCGAACGCCTGCTGCACACCGTCGCCGCGCTGGACCCGGCGGCCCTGGCCGAGCCCTGCGCGCTGCCCGGCTGGACCCGCGGCCACCTGCTCGCCCACCTCTCCCGCAACGCCGACTCGCTGGTCAACCTGCTCCGGTCGGCCCGCACCGGCGAGGACGTCCCGCAGTACGCCAGCGAGCAGGCCCGCGAGGACGGCATCCAGCAGGGCGCCGCGCGCCCGCTGGCCGAGCAGCTGGACGACCTGCGGGCCAGCGCCGGCCGACTGGCCGGGGCGGCCGCCGAACTGCCCGCCGCCGCCTGGTCGGCCGAGCTGAAGCACCGGCACGGCTACACCTTCCCCGCCTGCGAGCTGCCCTGGAAGCGGCTGGCCGAGCTGGAGTACCACCACGTCGACCTGGCCGCCGGGTACACCCCCGCGCACTGGTCGGCCGGCTTCGCCACCGCGGAGTTCCGCAAGCTGGCCGGCCGGTTCGCCACCCTGGACGGGCTGCCCGCCGTCGAGCTGGTCGCCGAGGACACCGGCGACCGGGCCCTGCTGGGCACCGGCGCGGCCGCCGACGCCCCGTTCCAGCTGCGGGTGGAGGGCCCGGTCCGGGCGCTGCTCGCCTGGCTCTCCGGGCGCGCCGACGGCGACGGGCTGCAGGTGCACCGGGACGGCCGGCTGCTGACCGACCCGCGCGCCGCCCTGCCCGCACTGCCCCCGATGGGCTGACGGAGGATCATGTCCGGGTGTCCCCCGGTCCGTTCCGCTGTATCCACCCGCTTGTGAGGAGTTAGGTCTTGAGCTACCACGGAGACGTCCACGTCGGCGGCCGGCCCGATGTGCGCGAACTCGCCCATCTGATCATCACCAAGGTCGCGGTCGGCCCGATGAACAACAACGCCTACCTGCTGCGCTGCCGCGCCACCGACGAGCAGCTGCTGATCGACGCGGCCGCCGACGCCCCGGTGCTGCTGGAGACGGTCGGCGAGCGGCTGGCCACCGTGGTCACCACCCACCGCCACCCGGACCACTGGGGCGCGCTGGCCGAGGTGGTGGCGGCCACCGGCGCCCGCACCGCGGCCGGGCGGTTCGACGCCGAGGGCATCCCGGTCCCCACCGACCTGCCGCTGGCCGACGGCGACACCCTCCGGGTGGGCGAGGTCGGGCTGACCGCCCGCCACCTGGTCGGCCACACCCCCGGCTCGATCGCGCTGGTCTACGACGACCCGGAGGGCCACCCGCACGTCTTCACCGGCGACTGCCTGTTCCCGGGCGGGGTCGGCAACACCTGGAAGGACCCGGCCGCCTTCGCCAGTCTGCTGGACGACGTGACCACCAAGCTGTTCGACGTGCTGCCGGACGAGTCCTGGGTCTACCCGGGCCACGGCAAGGACACCACGCTCGGGGCCGAGCGCCCGCACCTGGCCGAGTGGCGCGAGCGCGGCTGGTGACACCCCGTCGGGGCCGCCCGCGGGCCGGGCGCGGGGGGGGCCCCCCGGCG
>NZ_JBHYKG010000023.1:0-47607 GCF_042741245.1 Kitasatospora sp. NPDC058965 | reverse complement strand
GTCAGCTCGCGCTACCTGCGCGCCGAGTACACCGGCCGGATCAACCGGATCGGGATGGGGTCGGTGTTCTGGGCGCCCTCGTACTTCGCGGGGTCCTGCGGCGGAGCACCGCTCAGCATCGTGAAGGAGTACATCGAGAACCAGAAGCGGCCTGTCTGACCGTCACCCCGGAGCCGCAGGGAACTCCGCCGCTTCGCGGCTCCGGGGCAAGGATCACATTCCCGCCCGGCCTAAAAGCCGGGATTCCCTGCGAAGATCAGGGGATGGAACGCCGCGACTGCTGCGGCGCCGCCCCCGCGACCTGGCGCGACCCGTCGTTCCCGGGGCACGGCGACTGGTGGATGCTCGGTGCCGACGGGTGCGGTTCGACCGTGGTGCACGTGGACGCCACGCCGGTGCGCTTCGACCGCCCGGTCCCGGGCGACCTGCTCGCGCAGCTCACCTGGCGCAACCTCCGCGGCCGGACCCGCGGCCTGAAGCACGTCGTGGACGGCCGCCTCGAACGCTCCATCGGTCTGCAGGGGTTCTACCGCCTGACTCCCGAGTCCGCCGACGAGCTGGCCCGGGTCGCCGCCGCCCCGGGCCCGTCGGCCACGACGGCGGCAGCCGCCCCACTGCCGCGGTGAGTTTCCTTGGCCGCGGTGGGTTTCCCCCCCCGGCGGCGCCCCGGCCCTGCGGGGAGGCCTCGTTACGCTGGCCCGGTGCTCCTCCCCACCGTCCGCCGCACCCGGCTGCGGCCTGTCGAACGGCCGCGCATCGACACGCCGTTCGGCCCGTTGACCTTCGCCACGACCGTCGGACCCACCGCCCTCCCGGACCTCCCCGATGAACTGTTCGCGCTGCCCGGCGGCCGCACGGTCGCCCGCTGGACCCGGGCGGCGGCCCGCGTCGAGCTGCTGCTGACCCCGTACGACGCCGCACTCGACCCCGACACCTGGGGACCGCTGACCGACTGCCGTGCGGCGGTTTGGCGGATCGACGCCCGGGCGCCGCTCGGGCGGGTGCGGTTCTCGGCGGGGCTGCCGGCCCGGCTCCCGCAGGGCGCCGACGCCGGGTGGGACGGCGGGCAGGCCCTGGCGGCGATCACCGTGGACGACGAGGACACCCGGCTCACCGTCGGCGGCTACGACGAGGAGGCGATCTGCTGGGCGGCCGACGCGGGCGAGGCGCCCCGGCGATGGGCGGCCCTGCTCGACGAGGTGTACCGCCGTACGGGCAGCACCTGGGGCGTGGACTTCGGCCAGGACCACGGCATGTCCTGGACCCTGCCCCCGCTGCACGCCGGCGACAGCTGCCACCTCCCGGTCGTCGCCGCCTGGGCCCCGGCGGCGGACGAGACCGCGAACACCTGGTACGCCGTCAATGTGTCGTCGACGGTGCTGCTGCGTCAGGTCGCCGAGCGGGTCTGAGGTCGCTCCGCCGGACTGTCGTCCTGCTCGCGGTCGTTCGGGGCTGCCCCGACGGGTTCCGGCATTCCTGTCGGTGCGCACAGGGTCCGGCGGACGGCGCTGCGGAGCCAGCGGTGCGCGCCGTCGGCCGTGTGCCGCGGGTGCCAGGCCATGCCGATGGTCAGCGGCGGCAGTGCCAGGGGGATGTCGAGGAGCTGCAGCCCGAGGGCGTCTGCGTCGTGGCTCAGGGGTGAGGGGGCGGCGCCCGGCAGGGCGGCGGGCACGAGGCAGACGACGTCGCTGCGGGCGGCGAGGGTCATCGCGGCCAGGTGGCTGGGAAGGACCACGCTGACCCGTCGGTGCAGGTCGTGCTCCGCCAGGGCCGTGTCGAGCGGGCCGGTGAACCGGCCGCGCCGACTGACCGCCACGTGCTCCGCGGCGGCGAGCCGGTCCGGGGTCAGCGGCCCCTCGGCGAGCGGGTGGCCGGGCCGGACGGCCGCCACCATCCTGAGGCCGACCAGCTCCTCGACCCGGGTCTCGGGGTCCACGTGGTCGATCGAGCCGACCTCCAGGTCGATCCGGCCGTCGCGCAGCGCCGGCCCGGCCTCCCACTCCTCCGCCCGGATCCGGAACGCCACGCCCGGCGCCTCGTTCCGGGCCAACTGCAGCAGTCCGGGGGCCAGTGCCGCGCCGACCAGGTCGGCGGCCTGGAGGGTGAAGGTGCTGCGCAGGCCCGCGAGATCCACGCTCGTGCCCGGGCCGAGCAACGCCCCGAGGCTGCGGACCACCGCGGCGGCCTCCTCCCGCAGGGCCTGGGCGCGCGGGGTGGGCACCATCGTCTGACCGGCCCGGACCAGCAGCGGGTCCTGGAGGATCCGGCGCAGCCGGGCGAGGGTGCGGCTCATGGCGGCGGGCGAGGTGTGCAGGCGCGCGGCGGCGCGGGTGACGCTGTGCTCGGCCAGCAACGCGTCCAGGGCGATGGCGAGATTGGCGTCGATGACCGGATCAGGGCTGTTCACCAGCATCATTCCATTTCGAGCAATGATTCCGTGCCGAAGTTCCCATTGTGGCACCACGGAGCTCGTCCGCAGGATGAGGGGCATACCGAACCGGCACCGACCTGCGAGGTCCTCGTGATCGTCATAACTGCCCCCACCGGGAACATCGGGCGCCACCTGCTCGCCCGGCTCCTGGAGTCCGCCCCCGCCGCGGGCGAACGCCTGCGCGTGATCGTGCGCGATCCCGCCCGACTGCCGGACGCGGCGCACGGCGGACGCGTCGAGGTGGTCGCCGGCTCGCACGCGGACGCCGAGGTCCTGGACCGGGCCTTCGAGGGTGCGGACGCCGTCTTCTGGCTCGTTCCGCCGGACGCCTCGCTGCCGCCGCACGAGACCTACAGCGGTTTCACCCGCCCCGCCGTCGAGGCACTCGTCACCCACGGCGTCGGCCACGTCGTCTGCGTCTCCGCGCTCGGCCGCGGCACCCCGCTCGCCGACCGGGCCGGCCTGGTCACCGCGACCCTCGCGATGGACGACCTGATCGCCGGCACCGGTGTCGCCCACCGGGCCCTGGCCGGCGCGTCCTTCTTCGAGAACCTGCTGGAGGAGTGCGACGCGATCCGCGACCGGGGCGTCTTCACCGACACCGTCGACCCCGACCGCAAGGCCCCCTTCGTCGCGGCCGCCGACATCGCGGCCGCCGCCGAGCGCCTGCTGCTGGACCGTTCCTGGGCCGGGACCGGGAGCGTCCCGCTGCTCGGACCGCAGGACCTGTCCCCCTGCGACCTCGCCCACATCATGACCGAGCAACTCGGCCGCCCCGTCCGCTACGAACGCCAGTCGCTCGACGAGTTGCACACCACCCTCGTCGGCCACGGCCTCAACGAGGAGTTCGTCCAAGGCATCGTCGACATGAAGCGGGCCAAGGACGAGGGCCTCGACGCCGGCGTCCTGCGCACTCCGGACACCACCTGCGCCACCGGCTTCGCGCAGTGGTGCGCCGACACGCTCCTGCCCGCCGTCCGCGCGTGAACTCCCCTGCTACCCAAGCCGGAACACCGACCTCTCGGCCAACCGGTGCACCCTGTCGACTTGGAGACCCCCTGATGCTCACCGAACAGAGCGAGCCGCCGGTGACGGCGTTCCTCCTGGTCAAGACCACGCCCGAGTGGCTGGCGCTGACCGTCCAGGAGCGCGTGGACGCGTTCACCACCCAGGTACTGCCGGCCATCGAAGCCAGGACCAGCGGTGTCCGGTCACGCTTCTACGACACCGAGTTCTATTCGGCGCGCGTCACCGACGTCTGGGTGTGGGAGGCCGAGGACCACTGCGGCTACCGCCTCCTCATCGACGCGCTTCGCGAAACGCCTTTCTGGGACCGCTACTTCGAGGTCGTCGAGATCCTCGTCGGCACCGAGAACGGCTATGCGCGCAGCTACGCCCTCGAACCGGTCGCCACCCTCACCACCTGACGCAGCGTCACCTTGTCTGACGGCGCGGGCCTTGTCAGGCGGCGCGGACCTGGCGGCGGTAGCTGCCCGGGGCGAGGCCGTACTCGCGCTTGAACGCCTTGCCGAGCGCGTACTCGGAGCCGTAACCGGTCCGGGTGGCGACCGTGCTGAGCGGGGTGTCGCCCTCGCGCAGCAGGCGCGCCGCGGTGGTCATCCGCCAGCGGGTCAGGTACGCGAGCGGGGGCTCGCCGATCAGGGCGGCGAACCGGCGCGCGAAGCCGGCCCGGGACAGGCCCACCCGGGCAGCGAGGCCGGCCACCGTCCAGGGTGCGGCCGGGTCGGCGTGGATCGCGGTCAGGGCGGCGGCGATGGCCGGGTCCCGCAGCGCGGCGGCCCAACCGCTGCCGGTGCTCGCGTCCTGCTCGTCCAGCCAGGCGCGCAGGATGTAGAGGAGGAGCGCGTCGATCAGCGAGGGCACGATGCCGGCCGACCCGGTCCGCGGGTTCTCCAGCTCACTGCCCAGCAGCTGGACGGCGGCGGCGAGTTCGGGGTGACGGCCGCGGCTGGCCGGCAGGTGGACCAGGGCGGGCAGATGGCTGAGCAGGGGGTGCGGGCGGTTCTGGTCGAGGTGGTAGGCGCCGCAGAGCAGGCGGGTCAGGGCGCCGTCGCCACCCAGGGTCACGGAGCCGATCGGCGAGTCCGGCGGCACCGCGTCGCCAGTCATGTCCACCACGGGTGAGCCGGGTTGGTCGGTGAGGACGTGGCCGTGGCCGGCGCGCAGGAAGACCACGTCACCGGGGCCGAGCGCGATGGGCGCCGGAGCGCACGGGGTGCCCGCCAACGGGACCAGCCAGCAGGTGCCTTGGAGGACCACGTGGAATCCGGAGCCGGCGATCGGCGGCAGCCGCAGGCCCCACGGTGCGCGGCCCTCGGTGCGCACCGAGGACGGGCGGCCGGTCCGCATCGAACTCAGCGCCTCGGTCAGGACGTCCACCGTTTTCCCCTCCCTCGCCCGCCGGCGGTGCGGGTCGGCCGAGCCTAACAGCCCGGCCGACCGCGCCGTCGGGAGTCTCACGGCCGATCAGACGCTCAGGACGATCTTGCCCTGGGCGTGTCCCGCCTCGACCAGCTGGTGCGCCTTGCCGACCTCCGCCAGCGGCAGCACCTCGGAGACGTGCGGGCGGATCTTCCCCTGCTCGATCAGCGCGGCGATCTCCGCCAGCGCGGCGCCGTCCGGCTCGACCGAGATGCCGACGAACCGGCGCCCGGCCGCCTCGACCTTGGCCGCCAGCTCCTGGTCACGGTGCTCCAGGATGGTCACCAGGACACCGCCCAGGCGCAGCACGCTGAGCGAGCGCTCGCCCTCGGCGTTGGAGTCCAGGATCACGTCGACGTCGCTCAGTACGGTGGCGAAGTCGACGGCGCGGGAGTCGACCAGCTCGTCCGCACCCAGCTCGCGCAGGAACGCGTGGCGGGCCTCGCTCGCCAGGGCAATCACGTGCGCGCCGCGGGCCTTGGCGATCTGCACCGCGAAGTGGCCCACGCCGCCGGCGGCGCGGTGGACCACCACGCGGTCGCCCGCCTTGATCCCGGCGCCCTCGACCAGGCCCTGCCAGGCGGTGAGTGCGGCGAGCGGGACGGCGGCGGCGTGCACGTGGTCCACGGCGGCCGGCTTGGCGGCCAGCTGGTCGGCGCGGGCGACCACGTACTCGCTGTAGCCGGCGGCCTGGGCCGGGAAGGACGGCATGCCGTAGACCTCGTCGCCGACGGCGAACCCGGCACCGGCACCGACCTCCTCGACGACGCCGGAGATGTCCCAGCCGAGCGCGAACGGCGGCTCGCCCAGCAGCGGGAAGGCGCCGGACCGGACGGCCGTGTCGACGGGGTTGATCGCGGAGGCGTGCACCCGGACCAGCACCTCGCCGTCGCCCGGCTGCGGCCGCTCGGCCTCGACCAGCTCCAGCACCTCGGGACCGCCGAAGGACTGCTGCACAACAGTACGCATGGATCTCTCCTGGGTTGATCAACGTCAATACGTTGATGATCAATGTCGGTGGGTTGATCGCCCGCCGTTCCAACGAGATCAACGTTATTGATCCATGTTGAGACTCTGAATGGCCGAGGATCCATGCTTGATGTCCGAGCGTCTACCGTTGATGGACTCCTGGCGCGGACCGAGCCCGTCAAGAGGTGATCACCCGCTGTGCCCGGTCCACCCGATCCAGGTCGCACTGTCCACTCAGCGCACTGCGGTCAATGCGGTCCGTACGCCCACCTCGTACAGTCCGCCAATCCACCCGATGCAGTCCTCGACCACGCCTCGGAGAATCCTGGACTAGACCAATAGCAGCGGCTAGGGTGCCTCCAGGGCCGCCGGTTGGTCGGGTCATGGGTGTCAAGACCAACCGGCGCACAACCCGCCTCCTGCGGGTTTCCAGGCCTCGGACCCCCACCCCGCCGAGCCTGCCCACCACTGCCCCAGGAGCGCGCCATGGCTCTTGCCGTGTCCCCCACACCGGCCGACCAAAACCCCGAGTGCTGTACCGTCCCGGCTCCACGGACCGCCACCCCCACGAGCTACGCCCGCCCCACCTGCCGGGCCGGCGACCCCCGCCTCCCCCTGTGGCTGGTCACCATGCCGACCCGGCTGGGCAGCAGCGGGGTCGGCACCCAGACCTTCGCCGTACGGGCCGCCACCGTCCCCGCCGCGATAGCCACCGCCACCGCCCGGGCACTGAGCCACCAGGCCGTCCAGCACCGCCGCGGCGCGAAGATCGACCCCCTGGGCGCACGGGCCGTGCCGTTCCACTGAGTGGCAGGGGCTGACCCCGCCCCGGCCCTGGGCACACCGCACCTCCCGGTTCTCCCGCCTCTCCCACACGCGAGCCTGCTCCGTGGAAGGGCGCGCCCTACACGCCCGGTCATCCGGCGGGCGCCGGCCGGGCCGGCCCGCTTCCTTCGGGTCACCCTGCCGATCGAATGAGCGCTGCTGCGAGACGCTCTCCCGCCGGGTGCTGAACGTGAACTCGTGCTTCCGGCCGCCTACTCGGCATCGCCGAGCCAGGCCTGACGGATCCGTTCCAGCCGGTCGTGGTGCTCGTCCATCCAGTTCTCCGACGGTCGGATCCACAGCGCTCGCCGACACACTCAGCACCGTGCGCAGCCTGATCCGGCACTCCTGGACAACTCATCGCCGGGACGGACGCCCGAACCGCGACCGTGATCCATCAGCCCTCCGCCCCTCCGGTCCTGCTCCGGTCAGTTCGGCAGATCGGCGGAGAGGAAGGGAGCAAGGAGCGCGAACAAGGCGTCGGGGCGGTCGAGGGGGATGATGTGGCCGCAGTCCTGGAGATGGTGTCCGACCAGGTCATCGGCGATGGGCCGGAGTTGACGTTCGAGCCCGGTGCCGACGGGGTGGGAACCGACGGCCATGGTGGGCACGGTAAGCCGAGCCGTCGCGACGGCCTCCTGGATCTGCTGCGCGCTGGTGGGCAGGGCCCGGTAGTAGGAGAACGCGCACCGAAGGGCCTCGCTCCCGGTGTACGCGTGAACGAAGGCTGCGCGGACGTCGTCGGGTACTCCTCGCCCGAGCGTCCCCGAGTCGAGGAACCAGTCGATGTACGGGGCCTCGTTGCCGGCCAGGACGGTCTCGGCGAGGCCGGGGACGGCGTGGAAGCCGAACCACCACGGGGCGCCGCCCGCGACGACGTGCTCGGCTCCTGGCAGGCGGCCGAGCAGTGCCTCCATCACGACCAGGCGCCGGACGAGGCCGGGCCGGCGCAGCGCGAGCAGGACGGCGGGGGCGGTGCCCGCGTCGATGCCGACCACCGCTGCCGAGGGCTCGCCGAGTGCGTCGAGCAGTCCTTCGGCGTCGGCGGCCAGGGTGCCTGCGTCGTAACCCTCGACGGCACGTTCACTGGCACCGAAGCCCCGCAGGTCCGGGGCGATGACCCGGTACCGCCCGGCCAGTCGGCCCATGATGCCGCTCCAGAGCCGCCAGGTGTGCGGGAAGCCGTGCAGCAGGAGAACTGCGGGGCCGTCCCCGGCGATGGCGACGTTGAGGTGGACGCCGTTCGTCCTGATGCGGTGCAGTCGGTGCGCGGTGGGGACAGGCATGATGGCTCCTCCGACTGGTTACCATTGGTGACCACCAAACGATAGGTAACTGTCCGGCCGCTTCCTAGACGGCACTTTCAGGGAAGGTGGTGAGTCACAGGTGACCACCCGAGGAGGCCGGACCGCCGGTCGTGGGGTACGCGGCGATCTGTTCGATCCCCAGTGCCCGACGCGGCAGTTGCTGGACCGCATCGGTACGAAGTGGACATCCATGGCCGTCAAGACGCTCGCCGATGCCGCACCGGACGAGGTGCGTTTTGCGGAGCTGAGACGCCGGATGCCCGGCGTCTCGCAGAAGATGCTGTCCGTGACACTGCGAAGCCTGACCCGCGACGGTCTGGTGTCGCGTCGAGTCGAACCGACCGTGCCGCCACGGGTCTTCTACCGACTCACCGGCCTCGGGCTGTCCCTGGAAGCCGCGCTTGCGGGGGTTCGGAGCTGGGCGGAGGAGCACATGGCCGAGATCGACCGCGCCAACCAAGCCGTCGACAGGGAGGTCGACGAGGGAGAGGGATAGGCAGGCAGGTTCCGCGCGCAGTACTGGCTGGTGTGGGTACGCGACGCAGCCGGCCTCGTCGCCCGACCGGGCGTCGACGTCGAACCGTCAGTCGTCGTCGAGCCGCTGGAGAACCTGTGCGAACTCGCCGTTGTCGAGCAGGCCGGCCAACACCGCCGTCATGGAATCGATGCCGGGATCCCGGACGATGAGGCCGTCGGAGCACCAGAAGTAGCGACCGCCCAGTGCCTCGCCCGTTCGGCGCCACTTGTCCATGGCGCGTTCGACCTCGGCAAGCGTGAACACGGTCGCGCTCCAGCGTGAGCCGTCCGCCGTCAGCCGGACCTCGACGTCGACGTTGCAGACGCTGTCCAGAGGCTCACCACTGCTGGGCAGGAACGACGCCACGAACTGATCGGTATGGACGCGGTACCAGGGTCCGTCCCATCTCCCCTCAGCGGCTGCGCTCCCAGTGTTGGCCATTCGGGGAGTATGTCGAGCCGGCCGGGAGGACTCAACCGGGTTCCCTCATGCTTCGGCGTCATGCTCGCGAACACTGTCCCCGACGAGCCGTGGGATCGGCCGGTCCCGCTCGTGCCAGCACGGGCCCGTGCGACGGCCTCGCCACCCCGAGCACCTCCCCCGGGTGCCCGACACGGTCGCGCCGGCCGGCACCGTCTGCGTCCTGCGTGCTGACATCAGCTCTTCGGGGTGATCGATCCGGCGTTCGCTGACGGACAGTCACCTGCACCAGAACACCTGACAGATGACTTGTGGAGGGGGACGGAGGAGCATGCGGCCCGCTACCCTTCTGCTGCCCTGGCCGTCAGCAGCCGCGGACCCCCGTCAGGGGCATGCCGACCCGGAACCGCAGGTGGCGACCCGGGCAAGGCATGCACTGGCGGCCGCGTCGCGCTCCCCGCTGTGATCAGCAGCATCAGAGCGAGGACGGCTGAGGCCCAGAAGTGGATGAGCACGGTCCAACGGGCCCCCTTCCGGCCGGCCAGGACGGCAATCGCCACAGCGCCGGCCAGCACGCCGAGGAGCCACCACGCGAGGTGGGCGTCGGCAGCCGTTGTCTCCATTCCGTCCTGACCGCCCCACAGCGGCCTCTGGGCTTCGCCCCAGACCGACTTGGGATGGAGCAGGATCCCCACCTCCGCGACGCTCCCCAACAGCCCCAGGAGGCCCAGACCGAGCAGGACGTCCATGACGGTGCCCACCGCCCGGCCCCCCGGTTCCGGCGTCCGCGATGACTCCGCTGCCTCGGCCACCTTTTCAGTCTGACCGCTCGACAGGCCAACGAGGCACCGGAGTTGTCGAACCGTTACTGACCCTGGCGCCCCGTGCGGCCCGCGCGGGCCCAGCGCCGCAGCACCACCCGGGCTCCAGCATCGTCCCACTGGTAGGCCGACTTACAGCTCACCCGCAGCTGTCGGCCGACCTCCGGAGGCTTGGGCCCCCTCGCCGAACTACGCGTCGGCCTCCAGGCGCACGGCCTCACGGCGCTGTCGTGCCTTGGCGCTCAGCCCGCCCCCAGCCGCCTCTCGCCTGTCGAACGGCCTACAGCGGCAGATGACCGTCCGGTCTGCAACCGGCAGATCCACCACCCGAAAGAGCTGATGTCCGTAAGGGAGTGGGTTGGCGCAACGTACCGAGCGAGGTCGTGGGTTGCTCCGGGCCACCTCGTCCCGCCGGTCCGCGCCGGAGCCCGGTCCGAGAACGGCGTCCTGGTCGAGCATCACGGGCAGGCGGCGTGACGAAGCCGCTCACGCGGGGGCAGGCAGGTTCATCCGTGCGAGCTTGGCCGGGTCGACCACTGCCGTGACGGCGGTGATCCGGCCGTCGGCAACGGTGAAGGCGAGGACCGACAGCGGGGTGCCGTCCGCGCGCCAGGAGAGGACACCGGGACGGCCGTCCACGAGCACTGCACGGCCCAGGGTGGCTGCGCTGGCGGCCAGTTGCGCGCCGGCGGCGACCTTGGTGGCGCCGAGGGTGACGACCACGCCGCCGGGGGTGTCGACGGTGAGCCTCACCTCGGGGTCGAGCACGCGAAGCAGACCTTCGAAGTCGCCACCGCGGGCCGCCGCCAGGAAGGCGTCGACCACCTCGCGCTGTTCCCGGCCCGCGCGGGTCGGCCGCTCGGTCGCCCGGACCTTTCGGCGGGCGCGGCTGGCGAGCATCTTGGTGGCGTCGGTGGACTTGCCGAGGATGCGTCCGATCTCGTCGAACGGCACCGCGAACAGGTCGTGGAGCACGAACGCCAGCCGCTCGCCGGGCCGGAGCGAATCGAGGACGACGAGGAGCGCGAGCCCGACCGAGTCGGCGAGCACCGCATCGTCGTCGGGTGTGGGGGCGTCGTCGAGCGTCACCACGAGTTCGGGCAGCCGGTCGTCGTAGGACGCCTCGGGGCGGGTCCGGCGCGACCGCAGGACATCGAGGCTGATCCGGCCGACCACGGTGGTCAGCCAGCCGGGGAGGTTCTCGATGACCGCCGCCTCTTGGCGGGAGAGTCGCAGCCAGGCCTCCTGGACCACGTCCTCGGCGTCGGCGTGCGAGCCGAGCACGCGGTGGGCGACCGCGCGCAGCCGGTCGCGCTGGGACTCGAACGCCTGCGCCACCGGGTCCGTCGAACCGGTCTCGAACATGTTGTTACCTTCCCCGAATCCGCTCCGTCATGGGTGATGACGGGCCAGAACGGGCCCAGGTAACCGCTGAAGGAGCAGGACTGATGGAACCACGCCTCAAGGGTGCGATGAACCCCGATCTGATGACCGCGATCCAGCACCTCCACAAGGCGATAGCCGCCGGAGGTGTCGACCGACGCCTACTGTCGCTGGTCCACCTGCGCGCCAGTCAGATCAACGGCTGTGCGCCGTGCATCTTCGCTTCCGTGTCGGGTGCGAAGAAGGCCGGTGAGACGGACGAGCGACTGCACCATGTCGTCGCGTGGCGCGAGACGCCGTTCTTCACCGACGAGGAGCGGGCGGCACTCGCGCTGACCGAAGCCGCCACCCGCATCCAGGACGGCGCCCCCGGTGTGACCGACGAGATCTGGGATGCCGCCGCCCACCACTTCACCGGGGAGCATCTGAACGCGATCGTCCTGGAGATCGCCATGACCAACTTCTTCAACCGGATCAACCACACGATCCGGGAACAGGCCGGCAAGACCTGGTGAGCGCACCTGGGCGTCATCCACGAGGGACGACGCCCAGGTGGCCGGCACCCCCGAGACCACAAACCCGACGACCAGCGGACCTGTTCGAAAGGTAGGGCCCCGACAGCCGAGGAATGCTTGACGAATTTGACCAGGATTCGGGACCCGGAGCACTCGCGACAGACCTGCCGATCCACAGGTCTTGACCCATTCCGCATTCGTTGGCTCCGAGCATTCGGTCGGCCCCGAGCCAGCCTCGGCGGCGCGTGATCCCGGCATGGACCGAAGCCATGCCATACTCGTGGTCCCAATGGGTCAAGGAGTCAAGGACCTCCTTGATCCCCGACATTGGGCCAATTACCTCGTTTCTCCAGAGCCTGCTGCTCCTCAGTCCATGCCTCACGTCGTTGCTGGACGAAGTGGAGGTAGCCCATCAACTGCTTGATGCCGACGATGTAGCGACGGATCCCGTCCGAGGAGGCAAGCACGGCGACAGCAGGCATGCCGTCCGTTTCCCACACCCCAACCTGATGCCAGGTGCGTCAGATGTAGGGCCAAGGGTCGATGCCCTCTGCCTTGAGACGACGTACTTCCCGCCAGTTCAGGAAGGTCGGCCGCTCCGGCGAAAACATACCCATGGGCTGTGGGCTGATCTCCTTCGTGAGGAAGCCAATGAGGAAGTCGACCATGCCGCAGTCGTAGTCGACCCAGTCACCGCCTCGTTCGAGCACGAGAGTGCTCCACTTGTCTGGGTCCGGATCCGAAGTGTCCCAGAAGGCGTGGCTGGCGCTGCAGTCCGCGGCCCACGAGATCCACCCTCGCAGGGCGGGGTCCTCCTCTGGCGCCAGGTCGAGCAGACCGTATCCGTCATCGTTCAACTCCTCGAATGTCAGGGGACTCCGTGGGCCTTGCGCGACCTCCAATGGCAGTCCGATGAAGAACGAGTTATTGATCGACCCGCCGCCGTAGACAGAGACGAAGTCACGGTAGTCCGCTGGGAAGTGGGTACCCCATTTGCAGCGCGCCTCAGCCCAGTCGATGGCGTCGCCGGCTCCGGGGTGCGGTGGCACGATCGCAGCCAGTCGGGCAACGCTCGGGTGCATCAGTTATCCCTCCCATGGGGCCGTCACCAGAACTCTATTGGACGTCCCTGTCCACCAGACGGTTGTCCCGCCTCATTCATCACGTCATGACGATGCTCTGTGAGCTGGGTGTTGACAGATCTGACTGAGACCTCGTCCCCTGGATGACGTGCCGGGAGGCGGAACGCTTCTCGGGCGACGTCGGCAGTCTCACCGATCATGGCTGATGCCCGGGTGCTGAGCTGTGGCTCGTCAGCTTGGCTGAGACACCGAGGAGGCGATTCTCGCTGGACCTGGCTGCTTCCTGGGGGCGTCCTCGGTGCCTGGCGGCTCCGCCGCGTGGAATGCTGGGTCGATGAGGTTGATAGGTAGCGACGGGCATGGCGTTGAGCTGGGTGTTGTGGGCTACCAGTTCCCCGATGCGGTTGACCCACGCCAGCGGCAGAGCTGGTTGGTCGTCGAAGGGTCTGCCCACTGTCCGCAGGGGACGTGGTCTTTCCGCTGGCAGGCGTTGACCGCTGACGACGCCGTCGAGTTGGCGCGATGGCTCGGTCAGGCAGCGGTCCAACCCTCCGGTATCGGAGAGGACAGCGGTGACCGGTTGGTCTTCACCGAGCCCAACTTGGCCTTCGCGTTCAGCTGGACTGATGCGGGTCTGCTCGAACTGCGCGTCAGCTTGGACTTGGAGTTCTCGCCTCCTTGGCGACGCCCGGCCCGCTCGGGCGAGCCGTTCGTGGTCACGTGCTGGCTGACGGCCGCGTCGGTGTTGACGGCGGCGGCCGATTGGGCGGCCGAGATCCAGCCCTTTCCGCCTGCTGGCGACGCCAACCTGCAGTGAGCGCGAGCGGCAGGTCCTGGGCCGCGACGGCTAGACGCTGGGCAGCTTCGGCCCGTAGGCCGTGATGCCTGCGCCAGTGGGGTGTGGCGAACAGGCCGCCCCGCCCTCCACCCAGGCCACATCGAAGCGGTAGATGGTCCCCGATCGGCGTCTGCCGGCAGCTGTGGTTGCCGTCGCAGATCCAGCTCCGCCCGTCCTCGTCGAACGACCACGGCTGGGCGCCCCACATCGGGTGACCTACGAGCAGGCGTCGAGCCAGCGCCTCGCAGTCCTTGGGGGCGCCATAGGCGAGCAGCGCCGCGGAGACGAGGTCCACGGCCTCCGCGGGGATCACCGAGTCGCCCAACACCGGCAGGAGCAGCAGCAACCGGGCATGGGGATCGGCGACGCCCTCCGCTCCGTCGGGAGCGTGGCGGACCGCAGCGAGCTCCGGCCAGCACGGGCCCGGGCCAATGCGGTCTTGGTCAGTGCTGGCCAGGACAGCATCGGCGCTTCCCGGGCTGAGCAGGAAGTAGTCCGTACTCGTGTACTCCTCGCCGCTGTTGTAGTGCACGACGATCGAGAACCCGCCCTCCAATGGGACCGTGAACGTCGGCCAGGCCGACTTGTCGTGCAGCCGCTCCAACATCGCGCCGGCATCGGCGGCGTCCACCCCGAAGGCCTCCGGGGGCACCTCCTCGCCCAGGTCGACCAGGTGCGCGGCCCAGAAGCCAGGCTCGTCCAGCAATGGGAGGCCATCCACAACGGGAGCCGAGGAGTACCAGTGCCGAGCCATGACCATGCACCGATTCTGGCGCACGAGGAGCCGTTCCGTTCGACGGCCGCGGGCGCTACCAGGGATCCACGTGACGCCTTCGCACCGTGAGGTGTCTACTGCCTGGGCCTGAGCCGACCAGCAGGCCGCTACCCGCCGACGGTCGCCCCGGAGACCGCTGTCAGCCTGAAAGGATCCGTCGGGCCTTCACCAGACGCGCCCGGTGGTCCTCGATCCAGCCCGTCGGCGGGGACATGGGCAGACTGACCGTCACCTGCGAGGACGGGTCGTCGCTGATCGAGACCCCGATCGCCGCGGAGCTGAGCGGCTTGATCTTCAGCTGGACCGTTCGGCCGGAGTTCAGCCACGAGACGAACCTGTTCCCGGCGAGACTGTCGAGAGCCTCTTCCCACATGTCCAGGTCGAAGGCCGAGATCCCCACCCGGAAGCTGCCGGTGACGGTCTCCGTCGACACGACGAACTCACAGTCCAGGAACTCACCACCTGGATCCGGATGCTGCAGCACCCGCAGCGCGACGACGTGACCGCTCGTCCCAGGCGGGTCGGCCAGGTGGATCAGATCGTCCAGTTCGTGGTCCATCACAGTCCTCTCGCTCAAGATCAAACAAGGGCATCATTCCGGACGGTACCGACACACCCGAAGGTGCGCTCACTTCTCGGTTCTGGCACAGATCTTGGGGAGCGGTCGCAGAGGGTGGCAGGTTCTTTCGATTGCCGGGAGGGACATGACCCCAGAGCCCGTCAGCGTTCGCGCACTCTGGCCCACCACCAGCACGTCGTCGCCCACTCGCTGTAATTGGGTTCCGGCAAGGTGCGGCGCTCGAATTCCGTGTCGATACGCGTGATCAAGCGGCCCAAGTCCCTTCTGGCTCCGGGCGGAAGGGACAGCATCGCCCACTCCAGGTCATCACGGGCGTCTCCCACCCCCGGCGAATCAAACGCAGAGGCGTCCAGGTAACGTCCGGGCTGCTTGAGAGCCCACTCGAACGACGCGACTGCCTTCGCAACCGCGTTGGGCCGCATCTTCTGGTCCTCGATCCGGCGGATCGCTGCACGAGTCCGCGCGGAGACACCAGGGACCCTCAGGACCGGATACTGCCATCGTGGCCGCCACCGCTCTGCACGGACGGCCCCGGGACGCCTACGCGGCATCGCCCTTTCGCATCAACATGAGGTCATCCTGCCACGACTGGGAACCTGCATGCACCGGCCGAGAACCTGCAGAAGATGCTCGTGGCCATCCCGCAGACGGACGTCGAACGCGCTGACAATCCACCCTTGGCCGGCTACTGAAGCGGCGCTCTGGCGTCCCCTACGCCGGCCGGGCCGACTCCCCGGCAGATCGGAATTCCAGCGCAGGCCACCCTGCCGCCCGTCATCGAGATCAACCAGAAGCCGACCGAGCAGTAGTGCTCAACGGCCCAACCGGTGGCGAACGTAGTCCGGCTGGGCCGCGCCGATCTCGATGCGGTTCTCGTCGAGGCCGTTGATGATTCGCAGACAGCCCTCGGGGAAGGCGAACTCGACCGCCACCGTTCCGGCTGCCAGGTCATGGTCTACTGGCCGCCACTCAAGCAGCGCGACCTCGCGGAGTTCCTGGCCGACGAACGGCTCCAGGCGTTCATCGCTGTGCGACCACTGGGGCGTGAGCTCGAACCACTCCCATCCGGTGATGGTCGCTGCGGTGTCGATCGTGTTCCAGCCGATCGAGAGTTCGTCGAGCTTCGAATGGCAGACCTCCAACTGAAGGCCGTCAAAGTCCATCACCACCGGGCAGTCGGCGAACCAGTCTCCGTCCTCGACGAAGCGCACCAGGGCGAACCCCGTCAGCCGCCTACCGACGAGCGTCGCCAGACGTGCTCCGTGAGCCTGCCGAACCGCCTCGATCCCCACCAGGAAGGACGGCTTGAAACCAGAGATCCCCATGTTCACAGCAGCAGAGCCTTCCGGCCTGCGGCCCAACCGGCCAGGACATATTTCGAAGCGGCAGGATCCTCGGCGGCACCTGACATTTTGGAGTCCACGGAATGATGCGGTTGACGGCGCCCTCGATGCTGCCGGAGCTCCACTTGAAAGTAGGTCCTGCCGTCGCGGCGTCGAGGTCTCGGAGCAGGTGGAGCGCGAGTCTGGCTAGGCCCGGCCAGCATCGCCTGATGGTCAGCTGCGGGGAGTGGGCGTCGCAACCAATCGTGAGCGGCGCTTCCGCCGGGTGCAGCAATCGCAGGAAGCGGTTGAACTCCACGGACTTCGACCGGATCTTGGTTGCCGTACGCCGTACGGGCGGTTGGGAGGATCAGTGGCCGCAAGCAGGTGAGGGCAGGCCCCGGAAGCGGAGCGGCTTCTCCTATTTCCCGGCAAGTGGCTGCCGGGCCGGTGGCGGTCCACAAGGATGCCCGCATGACCTTCTCTCGCCGGCGCCGTGAGGACCTCCGCGGCCGTTACGCCCCCACGCTGGCGCCGGTGTGGCTCATGGCTGCCGCGGCCTTGGCGGCGGTGGCCGTCCTGGCTGTCGGCTTCTATTACCTGGCGCACCACCTGATCGCCGCCGGACAGGCGCCGGGCACTCCGGTCCAGGCCGGCGACGTCATCAAGGCCACCGTCACGATCCTCACCCTGATCGGGGCGGTCCTCGCGGGCCTGTACGCCTACCGCAAGCAACTCCTGGCCGAGGGCGACGCGCACCGGGCCGACGCCGCTCAGCTCGCCAACCGCTACGCCGCCGCGGCTGAACAACTCGGCCACGACCGGGCCGCCGTTCGGCTCGCCGGCGTCTACGCCCTCGCCCGCCTCGCCGACGACTGGGCCGAGCAGCGGCAGGTCTGCATCGACGTGCTGTGCGCCTACCTGCGCATGCCGTACCGCACCGACCCGGATCACCCCGGGTACAGGGAGGGCGAGCGCGAGGTCCGCCACACCGTCATCCGTGTCATCCGCGCCCACCTCCAGGATCCGGGCGCCACCACGACCTGGTGCGGCGTCGGCCTGTACTTCACCGGCGCGCACTTCGACGGCGGCGACTTCTCCGGCAGCCACTTCGTCGGCGGAACAGTCGACTTCACCGGCGCGACCTTCGGCGGCGGCACGGTCGACTTCACCGGCGCCACTTTCGGCGGAGACCGGGCCGGCTTCCTCAGCGCCCGCTTCGACGACGGCGTGGTCAATTTCGCGGGCGCCCGCTTCCTCGCCGGCACGGTCGACTTCGACTGGGCCACCTTCGACGGTGGCAGGATCGCTTTCAGCGGCGCGCACTTCGACGGCGGGCGCGTCACCTTCGACCACGCGACGTTCAGCGACGGATCCGTCAGCTTCGCCGACGCGACGTTGGCGGGCGACCCACCACGCTTCGCGCACGCGGAGTTCCGCCGCACCCGCTTCAGGTGGGGGCCGATCCTGCCACCGTCAGCGGGCCAGGCGTAGCCGTCGGACTCCGTCAGCCCGCCCGCCCGACGGTGATCGAACCGAACCGGTGATCGCTGCCCCGAAGAGGCCACGGTTGACGGATCACACGGACCGCTCGCATGGTTCGGCGGTATCGCCTATTCAGTGACCCATAGACACCAGGGTGTTGGACGTCGGCTGACCGACAAATCCCGTCGCCCGAGACGATCGCCCGGAGGCATGATGCATGCGTGCTCCCTCCCCGACTGCTGTGGTGCGACCCTCGCCCCATCCCCAAGTTCAACCTGCAGGAACCGGTAACGATCGTTGTCCGCGACCCGGGCTTCTACGAGCCCACCGATGAGGACAACTGCACAAGCTTCGGGTTCTTCTGCCAGTCCCATGACGGCCCGTACCGGAGTGCCGCCTGCCAGGGCGGGCCGTCACATCGCATCGCCCTGGACTGCGGGGAGCACGGGCTTGAGAGCATGTGGCCGGATCAGCTCATGGTGATGCTGCCGGCAGGGTTCACCCCGGCGCTGAGCGACGAGCAGGTGGACTGGCTACGTTCGGAGGACGACGTTCCGTAGGACCGTCCCCCACCCCCGTGCCGCGCCACCGCGGTCCGTCACGGGTGCTGGAACAGCACCTCCGGGTTCGCCGCCGACGGGCCGTCGAGCAGCGGCTGGTGGATCCCCTTCAGGGTCTGGTCGAAGAAGGCCCCGACGTACTCCCGGGTGAGCTGCATCCCCCGTGCCGGCGAGGTGGTCATGTCCGGAGGCGTCGGCAGGCCGATCTCGGCGGCCAGGATCGGGACGTCGGTGAAGCTGGAGTGCGCAGTGCCCGCGACGGCCAACCAGGGCTTGTAGCCGGTCCACCCCGCCCAGGCCTGCCCCCACGACGGCTCCCCGCCGCCCGCGGCGTGGTCGCTCTCCTTCCCGAACAGGAGGAAGGAGCGACCCGAGAGCTGGTCGACCGGGACGGGCGGGGAGAACTGCCCGTCCATGTTCACCCCGGCCAGGATCCGCCGGTCCTCGGCCATCGCCGTCAGTGTCGAGGCGCCGCCGATCGAGTGGCCGGCCATGCCGATGCGGTCGCGGTCGATCACGTGTGCCAGCCGCCAGGCCGGGTGGTGCCCCGTCAGCCGGTCCAGGACGAACGACACGTCCTTCGCGCGGCTGTCGGCGAGCGTGTCCGGTGCCCCGCTCTCGCACAGCGCGCACCCCGGGGTGCTGCCGTCGGCGAGCGTCTCGCCGGAGTCCTCGTAGGTGTGACCGACCAGCGCCACGACGTACCCGTGGCTGGCCAGGTCCGTGGCCAGGCCGGTCAGCGTGGCGCGGGGGTTCTCGAAGCCGGGCGAGAGAACCACCAGCGGGAACTTGCCGGTTGCCGCCTTCGCGTCGGTGTAGGCGTAGGTCTTGATGTCCACCACGTCCTGCGGCTGCAGTCCCGTGCCCGCCGGAACGCGGGTCGCCAGGAACCCCTGTGCCTCGCCGAGGGTCATGTAGGGAGCCGCCTCGCCGGTGTCGTGCCGGGCCGGGTAGAACATCGACACCGTCAGCTGCCGCGGTCCGGCCGAGGGCACCCATGGATCGGTGCGGTCCCGGTCGGTCAGGTGCAGCACCTCCTCACCGGCCGCGTACTGCCCGGTCGGACGGGGCAGTTCACCGTGGAAGGCGGCGGGGGTCGACGAGGTGGCCGACGCGGCGGTCACGCTGGTGGACGGCGAGGGCGTGGACGAGGCCCAGGCGGCCCCGGCCATCGGGGCGGAGAAGGCGAGAACAAGGGCTGCTGCGGCGGCGATACGGCGCGATCGGTTCATGGCTCTGAGACTAGGTTCGTGGTCCGAGCCCTCGAATCAGCCGAACTGATGCAAAGTCAGGCCGCGATCATCCCTCGGAATCAGCGGCGTCATCCCTAGGGATGACACCCCGGCCGCCGTTCGGTCCGTCCTCCGTGCCGCCTCCGTGGCCACCTCCACGACCCGCGCCACCTGCGATGATGGGCGCCCGGACGCACCGTCACCCGTCATCCTCGGCATCGACGATCTCCGCCCGCTGCCCAGGGCCACCCGGATCGCTCGCACCAGCCGGGACGGCATCGAGCTCCTGCACGAGCACCGGGACGGGTACATCGACGAACTCTGGCTCGACCACGACCTCGGTGGCGACGACACCATCATGCCCGTGGTGACCGTCCTGGAGGAGGCCGCCTTCCACGGGCGGCCGTTTCGCATCGGCACCGTCTACGTCCACAGCGCCAACCCGATCGGCGCGGAGAACGTGGTCCGCTCGCTCAGCCACTGGAGCTACCGGGTGCGGCGGGCCACGGCCGGTGAACCTCCTCGCGGATGAGGGCAGGTCCAGGGCCGGCCGGTCTCCCGGTCCCGGTCGGGCGGCGCCCGTCACCCTTGGTCGAAGCAGAGGCAGAAGGGGTGCCCGGCGGGGTCGAACATCACCCGGACGTTCTCCTGCGGCTGGTGCTCCGCCACGGTGGCTCCCAGCCCGACCGCCTCGGCGACGGCCGAGTCCAGGTCCCCGACCTGGAAATCGAAGTGCATCATCGCGCGCTGTTCCCCGTCGACCGGAGGCCAGACCGGCGCCCGGTAGCCGTCCGCCTGCTGGAACACGAGGAACGGGCCTTGTGGGGAGGCGGCAACGACGGCCGTCCCCGGCTCCTCGTGTCCGACGTGCCACCCGAGGAGCTCGGCGTAGAACCTGGCCAGGCCACCAGGGTCCGGCGCCTCGATCGCCGTTCCCCACCACATGCCGCCCGTGCGAGATCTCATACCAGCAGCTTGCCCCACGGTGCCGCTTCTGGCAGTGCACGACCCGACGACGGCCGGCAAACGGCAGCCGGGCACGGTCGGGCGACACCTCGCGAGGTTCCTGAGCCTCGCTGAGCCGCCGAGGCCGTGACCAGGAGCGTCTCTCGGCCGGGTGCCTACCGGACTGTGCCGTACCTTCGGGATTCCCGATGCCTTATCAGCTCGTCCGACCGATCTGGGGCCAAGTCGAACGTAACGAGGCACCCGTCCGGTGTTCGGCGCCAGCTGAACCCCGACAGGGCTGCTGTCGGAATGCTGCGGTTTACTCATCGCCGTGGAGACACCGGAAACGTGGATCGAGAAGCTCGCAGCCATCGCGGGCTGGGAGACCACGAGGGCCAGGACGATCAACTGGCCCTCGGTGGAGTCGCGACTCGGCACTCCTCTACCGACCGACTACAAGCTGTTGGCGGAGCGCTTCGGCTCCGGCGAGTTCACCGAGTATCTGTGGTTCTCGACGCCCGACTCGCCGAGCCCCCATCATGATCTGATCGAAGACGCCAAATGGCTTGGCGATCAGGCCCTCGTCGACCCCGGGATCAGCGAGCTCTATCGTCCCTACCTGGTCTTCCCTACCGCTGGTGGCCTGCTCAAGTGGGGCGACTCCGTTCAGGCTGACCAGTTCTACTGGTTGACCGAATCCGCCGACCCTGACGAGTGGCCGATTCTCGCCCAAGCACATGATGACGTCGACGGCTGGGAGCGCTTCGACGGCTCCACCAGCGAGTTCATATACCGGATCCTGACGGATCCCCAGCAGCCCTTCTCGATAGCGATGTTCTTCGACACTCACGCCTTCGAGTCGTTTGAATAAATCAGCGACTCCGACAGCGAGTGGAGCCTCCCGCGCCCCCTCGCAGCCTGACCCTGAAGCTGCTGCTGAACTGATTGGAGCACCGGTGCTGGCCACAACGTTGGAACTGCTCCGAGTCGACCGGCAGCTCGAAAAGGCCATGGTCCACGGCCCGGCCCGCTCCACCTCGCCGAGGTCTTCGGGTTCGACGAAAAGCCCGCCATGCGTTACGCGGACTCGGCCCAGTGCCTCCCTGGAATCCAGTGCCGAATCGTGGAACGTCGTGACAGTATCAATGGATGATCAACGCTGAGGACCTGGTCGGCAGGCACATTCTGAAGGTGACGACGTCCTGGCACCACTACCAGGAGACCCGGCCATCTCTCCTGCACATGTGGCTGCACCTGGACGGCCTCGGCCCCGTCCGATTCCACACACCGGGCGACGGGTTGTCCCTGGAGATCGACCAGCCCCACGGCCCCTACGACATGGATGAATACGGCCACACCACGGTCGAGGACGACCTGCCCGACTTCCCGATGACCCGGTTCATCGGCCAACGGATCTGCTCCGTCCGGCAGATCCGCTATCAGCATGGCGATCACGACTTCGCCGTCGGCATGACCGTTCAGTTTCCCGGTGGCACCATCCGCATCCTCAACCTCGCTGACGAGATCGTCCTGGCCCATGACCAGCACCTGGGTCCGGTAGAGAAGCACCTTCACGAGGCGATGACGCCCATGAGCCATGAGGTGTCGCCGTGATCGGCACAAACTCGGGGATCGATCCCCGCAGAGGCAGCGTGGACGACATCTACCCGGCAGAGCAGGAGCACGACAGGAGCACCATCATGATCAGCCGTGGCAGCTCAGGCGAACGATGACGCAGTCATCGTCGAGATCATCCAGATAGGCCGCGGCCCACCGAGCGTAGGCGGCGCGGGGGTCCTCGCCGGGCACCACGTCCACGCATGCGCTCGGGCACTCGGCGTCGATCCACTGCCCGTCCAGCGTGAGGAGGGCGAAACTGGCGAGGGCCCAAGCCGCCGCTTCGTCCAGATCAGTCTGGGGGTCCCGGGTGAAGTGCGAGATCGGATCGCTGTCGGGCCCCAACACCCAGAGACCCAGATTCGGGTACCGGTCCCATGCGGAGCCGTGGTTCAGCGCTCGCACCAATGGCTGGGCGTGGTGATCGACGACGGCCTGCCCGCGAGGATAGCCGCGAGTGTCCGCGCGGTGCCGCCGAAGGAACGTGGTCAGCGGTTCAGCCGGGGGATGGTCCGCGACCAGGCGGGCGAAGTCCTCTTGCTCGGCCTGCCATCGGGCGCGGGCCTGGCTGACGGCGGCTGCCCGGGTGGCGTCGAAGTCCAGCAGACCTCGCGGCCCGCCGTCACAGCGCAGAGGCTGCCGTTCACGCGGCTCGCCATTCGGATGGGTCGCGAATATCAGCCGCGGATCGCCGTCGTGCTCCGGCCGGACGGCGAAGCGGTCCTCGTCACCGGCGTCAATGTCCCACCAGTCCCACTGCCCGTTCGCGTTCCCGCCGAAGAGGTTGAAGTCGAACGGCGCCATCACGGCATCCAGTGCCGTCCGCAGTGCCCGCGGAGAAGTCGGCGGAAGACACACGTCGAGGGAGAAGCGACTCATCCCCACCCCCTCTGCCAGCGATCACCACCGAGCAGTTGATCGTAGCCCGCCCTATGACCGGCGGCTCACGACTTTTACGCCACGTCAAGGGACATGACCCGTTCAAGCCGGACCGGGGCTGGTGGGGGGATTCGGGTGGTGAGTTCGTCCTTGTGGGGATGCCTCCATGTGGTCCGCCAAGGACGTGGTGATGGAGCGTGGCATCTATTGCTTCGGCGTAGCGGGCCTCACCGGCGAGGCCCACGCCGGGCTATTCCTGGTGCCGCGCCGACCGCCCACCCGGTACGGTAACGCCGTCGATCACGATCTTGAGGAGTGTTGTGACCCATCCCGAGCAGACCGAGAACGTCAGCGACGAGCGGCTCTGCTGGCTGATCGCGAGGGAGCAGTTGGGGCGGCAGGCACGTCAGCCGGGTGCGTTCGGGTGGTTCACCGTCGTGCTGGGCTGGCTCTCCGCCCTCTACCGGTTCGGCAATCGCACCGGAACGCAGGAGAGTGGGCGCGCCATACGACAGGAGCGCACGTCGCAGCGGATGGCGGACTACGCGCTGGCCGTTGACGATACGGCGGAGCGGCTCAGCGCGGAGGAACGCAGGGAGCTGCGGGCCACCCGCGAGCTGCCCACCTGGTTCATGCCGGAGGTGGAACGCCGGTTCGCCGCGATCCGCAAGGCCGGCTGAGTCGGCCTCAACAGGCAGCCGGTTGCACCCGCCAACAGCCTCATCCGACCGCGCAACTCGTGATGCGGGTCGCCCCGCCGACGAGGGCACCGTCGAAGGCCGCTCATCTCCAGCTCCGCGACGCGGCAGCCCCGGGTCCCGGGCAACCGTCAGGGGCACAGCTCCGGCGGAGTCGGGACGACAAGGGCGGTGCGTGCCGTACTTGGCAGAGAGCTTGCCGGGTGCGGCCCGCAGCTTGGGTTCGAACGGGCGGATCACGGTCTCCGGCTGGGGGCTTGGGCGGCCGTGTTCGTGCCCGGCCATGCGCTGCGGGCCGCCAGGTCGAGGACGAGGGCGGCGATGTTCCAGGCGTCGTCCTCGCCGCGGTGGTGGCGGCCCTCCAGGGGGAGGCCGGCGATCTTCAGGGCCTGGTCCATGCCGGGCTGCTTGGGCAGGCCGTAGGCCTCGGCGAAGACGGCCTTGGCGTTGGTGTGGGTGCGTTCCGTCGGGAGGCCGAACGGGTAGGCCACGCCGTCGGCCCGGCTCTGCCGGGCGAACTGCCGACGGTCGTACTCGCCCCAGCTGGCCCAGGGGCGCTCCGCGGCGCCGTGCTCCTCGACCAGGATCCGGCACGCCTCGGCGAAGGTGACGCCGCGGTCCACCTCGGCCTGGGTGAGGCCGGTCAGTTCGGTGCAGAAGGCGCTCACCGCCGAGCGGGCGGGGCGGACCAGGACGCAGTGTCGGGACACCCGGCGCCGTGCCGACAGGTCCACCACGGTGAGGCCGATCTCGATGATCTCGTTCACCGAGCCCGGCGGCGGTTGTCCGTCCCAGCAGGTGGCTTCCAGGTCGATGACGTTCAGCAGGGCGGATGCGTGGCTCATGGAGCCGAGGGTAGGGATGCGCCCCGGTTTCGGCACCTGGGTTTGTGCCGGGCCGCACACGCCTCGGCGGCGGTGCGCGGCGCCGGCACACCCAACCTCAGGGCCGCTGCTGGAAGACGACCTCCGGATCGGCCGCCGTCGGGCCGTCCAGCAGCGGCTGGTGGAGGCCCTTCAGCTGCTCGTCGAAGAAGGCCGCGACGAGGTTGCGGGTGAGCTGCGCGGCGCGCACGGAGGGGATCGCGCCGTCCACGCCGGTGATGCCCGCCTCGTCGGCGAGCACCGGCACGTCGGTGAAGCTGACGTGGGTGGACCCGGTGAGGGTGAGCCACCGCTTCCAGCCGTCGAGGGCAGGCCAGTTGGCGGCCCAGCTCGGCTCGTCGCCGTTCACGGCGTGGTTCGCCGGGTTGCCGAGCAGCAGCACGGGACGGCCGCCGAGACCGCCGGCCGGGACCGGCACGAAGAACCTCCCGTCCAGGTCGGCACCGGCCTGCACCCGCCGGTCGGCCGCCATGGTCGGGACGACGGCGGCGCCGCCGAGCGAGTGGCCGGCCATGCCGATCCGCCGGTGGTCGATCAACTGCGCGCGCTGCCAGGCCGGGTGGCTCCCCACCAGCTGGTCCAGCACGAACGAGAGGTCCTGGGCCCGGCTCCGCAGGGACTCGGCGTCCGAGACGCCGGACAGGTCGCAGAGCGCGCAACCCAGCGTCTGCCCGTCGGGGAAGGTCGTCCCCGAGTCCTCGTACGTGTGGTCGACCAGCGCGACGACGTAGCCGCGGCTGGCCAAGTCCACGGCGAGGCCGGTGAGGGTCTGCCGCGGCAGACCGAAGCCGGGCGAGAGGACCACCAACGGGTACCTGCCGTGCTCGGGGCGGGCGTCGGTGAACGCGTAGGTACGGGTGTCGGCGAGCGCCTGGGCCGGGAACGCGCTGCCGATCTGCTCCATGTCGAGGAAGAGCCGGGCCTCCTCGGTGGTCATGTAGGGAGCGGGTCGGCCGGTGCCGGAGCGGGCGGGGTAGTACATCGACACCATCAACTGCCGGGGCCCCGCGCTCGGGACCCACGGGTCCGGGCGGTCCCGGTCGACCAGGTGCAGCGTGTCGACGCCGACCGCGTGCGGGCCGGTCGGACGCGGGAGCGCCAACTGAACGCCCTGGTCGGCCGGGAGCGGAACGGAGGCGGCGGGGACGGAGGCGGGGGCGGGGGCGGCTGCCGGTCCCGCAGTGGCGAACGCCGGAGCCGCGCCGACGATCGGCAGCGGCAGGACGACGGCAAGGGCGACGGCGACGGCGGTACGACGGATGCGAGTCATACCGACGAGGCTAGGAACCCGGCCCCTCCCCCGACGTCGTCACAGCGGCGGAGCCGAACCCGACCCGAACCCGCAGCGCGACCCTGGGCGGTCCCGGAGACACCGAACGACTCCCCTCAGGGGCGAGCCGTCATCGCCCGAGACAAGTTGACGTACCGTCAGTCAGCAGCGAGGACGCGCTCCAGGGCCGCGTAACCCGCCGGCTCCCATGTGGGTTTGCCGCCGGGGAGGCCGAGCCGGCCGGCCCGGCCGATGCCGATCAGACCCAGGGCGCGCAGGACGGCCCAGCCGCGGGCGCGGAGCCGGGTGGCCTCGTCGGTATCCCCGTAGGCGTCGAAGAACCGGCCCGCCGTGCCGGCCGGCAGCAGGATCCAGGCGGCCGAGAGATCGGTCGCGGGGTCGCCCGCGCACAGCTCGCCGAAGTCGACCACCCCGGCGAGCGTCCCGTCGCGGACGACGACGTTCGCCGGGTGCAGGTCTCCGTGCAGCCAGGTGGGCGGCCCCTGCCAGGCGGGCGCCGCGACGGCACGCTCCCACAGCTCCCTCGCCCCGTCCGCACCCGGGTGGCCGGCGACGAGGCCGAATTGGTCTTCGTTCAACGGCATGTCGGCGAGCGGGACACCGCGCAACGGGTTGGCGGGGGCGTCGGCGGGCGCCGGGTGGTGCAGCGCCCGCAGGAACTCGGCGAGCGTGTCGGCCGCCTGGTTCCAAGTGATCGGGGTGTGATCGGCGGGGTCGCCCTCGACCCAGCGCGCCACCGTCCAGGTGCGGTCGAACAGGCTCGACGGCCGGCCGACGCGCAGCGGGACGGGCGTGGGCAGCGGCAGGCGCCCGGCCAGGGCGGGCAGCCACGTCCGCTCCCTCTCCAGCAGGGCCGGGGCCCGTTCGGTGCGCGGCAGCCGGACGGCCAGGTCCTCGCCGAGCCGCCACATCTGGTTGTCCCAACCGCCGTTGACGTCGCGCAGTTCGAGGTCGGCGAGGTCGTGGTGCTGGTCCCGCAGCAGCGCCCGGACCAGGTCCTGCTCGTACCTCAACTCGTGCGTCACGTTGCCTCCGTGCGTCGGCTTCCGGTGGGAAGACACTCAGCGGCTTCGACTGCCGTACCGGTACGCATGGTTCCGGGCCGGCCCGAGCGACCCCGCCGTCGACACGTCGTAGGGCGGTTGACGCGGGCCGCGGGGTCACGGTCGCCCGGTGCCGCCCCGACCGGTGGCGCCGCGACCGGCTCGGTAGCGGCCCGGGGTGGTGCCGATGAGGGCGGTGAAGGCGGCGATGAAGCCGCTGGGGTTGGCCCACCCGCAGGCGTGCGCCGTGCGGACGGTGTCGTGGCCCTCGGCGAGGAGCACGAGCGCGTGGTGGATGCGCAGTTGCGTCCGCCACTCGTAGAAGGTCATGCCGAGCTCGTTGCGGAGCAATCTGCTCAGGGTGCGGCTGCCGGCTCCGACCGTCCGCCCGAGGTCGGCCAACGTGGCGTTGTCCGCCGGGTTCCCGCGCAACAGGTGGGCGACGGCCCGCAGTCGGTCGTCCTGCGGCTCCGGCAGGTGCAGGGGCTGCTCGTCCGCCTCGCAGAGTTCGTCGACGAGGACGCGGAGCAGGCGAGCACGCGCAGGCCGGCTGTAACCAGTGGCGGTGTCCTCGTAGTTGCGGGGCCCGGTCAGCGCGAGCAGCACCTCGCGGGCCAGGTCGGAGGCCAGGAACACGGCGGGACGGTTCGGTACCAGCCGGGCCAGGGACGGCGCGAGGAAGACGATCCGCATGTCGGTGTCGCCGTGGGCGCGGTGCTGGTGCGTGAACTCGGCCGGGGTCCAGGCGACTCGGTTGGCGGGGACGATCGACGTGCCGCGCTCCGTGTGGATTCCCAGGACACCGCTCGCCGCATAGGTCAGGTGGCCGCGAGGGTGGGACTGCGTGGCGCTCGTCTCGCCGGACGGCCAGAGGTGGCGCCCGCCGGACGGCCACACGTGCGAGGTCACACGGGTGACACGGGTGGCGCCGGCGGTCCGGAGAGGTTGGCGGTGAACGGGCATCGGTTGGCATCGTATCGGTGGTCCGCCATGCGTCGAGCCGGTGAGACTTCCCCCTGTACGGAGTGGCTGTCAGGCGCACAACGGCGCCCGACCGAAGTGCCGCAGCCCGCAGCCCGCAGCCCGCACTCCACAGTCCGCAGGAGAAGGAGAAGCTCATGGCGACGTTCGTCCTCGTGCCCGGCGCGTGGAAGGGTTCCTGGTCGTTCGAGGCGGTGGTGCCGCTGCTGGAGCGCGCCGGTCACACCGTGCACGCCCTGACCCTGACCGGCCTGCGACCGGACGACGACACCGCGACGGTCGCGAGTGCCAACCTCGACACGCACGCCGCGGACGTCCTGCGGCACCTCGACCGCCACCGCATCACCGGCGCGACGCTGGTCGGCCACAGCTACGCCGGCATGGTGGTGGCCGCGGCCGCCGACCGCGCCGGCGGCCGGATCGCGCGCCTGGTGCACCTGGACGCCTACGTGCCGGTCGACGGCGAGTCGTGCTGGTCGTCGACCAACGACCACTTCCGGGGAGTGTTCGCCGCCGGCGCGGCGGCGACCGGCTACGGCGTGCAGCCACCGCGCGGCGGCGACCCGCGCCGTCGGCCGCATCCGCTCGCCGCGTTCCTGCAGCGGGTCCGGCTCACCGGTGCGCACGCCCTGGTCCCCCGCCGGGAGTTCGTCTACTGCTCGGGCTGGGAGGACCGGACGCCGTTCGCCGACCTCCGCACGCGGCTCGGGGCCGACCCGGCCTGGGTGGTGCACGACCTCCCCACCGGACACGACGCCATGCACGAGGACCCGGAGGCGGTCGCCGCAGTCCTGCTCCGCGACTGTGACCGAGCCTGAGCCTGAGACTAGACCGAGACCGAGCCTGAGACTGGCCCGAGCAGCGGAGAAGCGCCGGCGGCGGACCTGACCAGCCGGCAGCCGCAGGGTGCGTCAGGACGTCAGGACGTCACGGCAGCCCGGTCGGAGTCGCTGCGCAGGACGCAGAACTCGTTGCCCTCGGGATCGGCGAGAACCGCCCACCCGGTGCCGTCGGGATTCCGGCGATCGGCGACGACGGTGGCGCCGATCGCCAGCAGCCGTTCCACCTCCTGGTCGCGCGAGGTCTCCGGGCGCAGGCAGAGGTGGATCCGGTTCTTGACCGCCTTCGGCTCGGGCACCTGGTTGAAGTACAGCACCGGCCCCTCGGCCAGCAGCACCTCGACCTCCGGATCCCCCGGCCTGGCGTCCGGGTGCAGGGGGCGTCCGGTCACCCTGCTCCAGAACCGGGCCAGCTCGAAAGCGTCCGCACAGTCGATTGCCACGTTCTGCAGTACCGAGACCATGAGGCCGAGCCTTCCTGCTTTCTGCGCGGAGCGCCACCGAGGACGACGCGGGCCGACCGGCAGCCGCAGCGCGGCAGAGCTGCCGGGGATCAGAGCCCACCATCGGCGATCAGTCGTGCCCCGCGCGCCGACGCAGCACCGGCCCGGCAGGCGGCGCCACGTCAGCGCGCGCGGGGCACGGTTCGGGCGCTACGACGGCAGTTCCACCGACAGCGCGTGGCGGAAGACGTCGCACGGGTCCCACTGCGCCTTCACCTGTTGCAGGCGGGGGTAGTTGTCCTTGTAGTACAGCGTGTGCCAGGGGACGCCGGAGGTGTTCCAGGCCGGGTCGGCGAGGTCGACGTCGGGGTAGTTGATGTAGGAGCCGTCGCTCACCGTGCCGGGGACCGGGACACCGCCGGTGTCGCCGTAGACCTCGCGGTACAGCGCGCGGACCCAGGCCAGATTGGCGGCGTCGTCGGCCGCGGCGAACCAGACGCTGTGGTACACCGCCTTCATCACCACGTCCCGCTGGGCGACGGCGGTGGCGCCCGGGTCCACGGCACGGACCGCACCGCCGTAGCCGACCAGCAGCATGCCGCAGGCGTCGTTCCCGGTGTCGTTGGTCAGGTGGCGGTAGACGGTGGCCAGTTGGGCGTCCGCGAAGGAGCGCCTGAGATACGCCGCCTTGCCCTTGTAGCGGCGGGTGACCAGGTCCCCCGACTCGCCCTTGCCGGGCCAGGTCATCGCGTGCAGCCAGGGCATCGTCAGGCTCGCCCCCTTGTTCGACAGTCCGGTGCCGGCGGTCACGGTGTCCACGAAGTCCTGCACGAGGGTGGCGGCGTCCGGGACGCCGGCGTCGATCTGCATCACCATCTGGAAGCCGGGCGCGGTGACGTGGGTCAGTTCGAGGATCGCGTACAGGTCGGCGGCCGGGGAGTCCGGGGCGCTGTTCCGCTCGTGCCAGGTGCTGAAGTTCCGCATCAGTGCGGTCAAGGCCTGCTCGGACACCACCGTCCGGTCCCACGGCCAGGAGATCAGGTACTCCAGCACCGCCGCGGGGGCGCGCGGCAGCAGGCGTCCGGGATCGGGGGCGGCGGTCCGGGCCTCGGCGTCGGCGGACGGCGAGCGCAGCCAGTACTTGGTCACCACGCCGAAGTTGCCGCCGCCCCCGCCCGTGTGCGCCCACCAGAGGTCGCGGTGCGGGTCGTCCGGCTCGCGGGTGGCGACCACCGCGCGGGCGGTGCCGTCCCGGTCCACGACCACCACCTCGACGCCGTACAAGTGGTCCACCACCGAGCCGTCGCGCCGCGACAGCGGCCCGTACCCGCCGCCGACCAGGTGGCCGCCCGCACCCACCTCGGGGCAGCCGCCGGCCGGAACGGTGACGCCCCAGCCGGTGAACAGCGCGCGGTACACCCGCCCGAGGGTCGCGCCCGGCTGGACCTCGAAGGCGCGCCGCTCGGGGTCGTAGCGCACCGCGTCGAGCGGCGAGAGGTCCAGCAGCAGCCGGATCGCCGGGTCGGCGGTGAAGTTCTCGAAGCAGTGCCCGCCGCTGCGCACACCGATCCGCCGACCGCTGCGCACCGCGTCCTGGACCGCCTGCACCACCTGCGCGGTGGTGCCGACCACCCGGATCTCGTCCGGGCTGCCGACGAACCGTTCGTTGTTGCCGAGCAGCAGGCTGCCGTAGCGCGGGTCGTCGGGGTGCACCCGGACGGGGCCGAACGGGGCGGGCGCGTGGGTCGGCGCGGCCGGCGCGGCGGGGTCTGCGGCCGGGCCTGCGGTGGGTGCGGCGGGGCCCGCGGTCGGTGCGGCCGCCGCCGCGGGACCGGCGCCCGCCGTGGCACCGACCAGGCTCGCGGCCAACCCGCTGCCCGCGGCGGCGAGCAGTCGGCGGCGGTTCAGCTGGGCCGCGCCGTCCGTGGCGTACGGGGCAACGTCCGTGGCGTACGGAGCGCCGTTCGTTGCCCGCGGTGCGCCGTTGTTCGTTCGCGGAGTGCCGTGCCTCTCCGCACCTTCTCCGATTTCCTGACTCATCGTCATCCCCCATGTGGAAGGAGCTTGTTGCCTCCTAGCATGGGCACAGGAACGGGCCTTCGGCAGCATTCGGAGCACGTTCGGCGCGAGTCGTGATGCCGCGCCCCCGGCCTGACTTCCGGCGTACCGACCGGGCGAAAGGTCGCGGCGGGAATCGGGCGCGGGCGCCGCGAACGCGTACGCACCACCCCGGCAGGCGCAAATGGCCTCCCCAATCTGACGGACAATAAAGCAACTCGCCACCCCCGCGCTGCCAATCCCCTCGATCCGGTGAAGATGCGCATGCCAGGTTGGGCGCTCGGGCATGCTGGGCCCGTGACCAAGACTCAGACCGCGCCACCGGAGGCAGCCGCCACCCTCCCCGCCCCGGCGGACCCACGGGCCTTCCCCGCCCCGCCCCGCATCGTCAACGACTTGGCGCGCGACCTCACCGGCGCCGCCGCCGCTGCCCGGGCGATGGCGCCCGGCGCGGGCGACGTCACCGTCTCCGCCTACACGGCCGTGGTCTGCACCGGCGCCACGCCCCGCGACGCGTTACTGGAGGCGGCCCGCTGGTGCCACGAGGCGTCCACCGCGGAGGTGCACGCCAGCAGTCTGGCCCGGATCCCCGGCCACCGCGAGGACATCTGGGAGTACGCACTCACCCTCACCGTCTCCTTCCCGGACGAGACCGGCCTGCCCGCCGGCCAGACCCACCACTGCTCCCGCCGCCGGACCGACTTCGGCGACTGAGCCGACCGGGCAGTTGGCATATGCAGAAACGGTTCTGCATCCGGCGCGCCGACGGGACCGGCCCACGGCGGTGGCGCGGTGGGCCCGGGGACCGTCGAACGGTCGCCCGCTACCCGCGCTGGACGGTCAACCCCCGGCAGTGCCAGCTGAGCTGACGGGCATCCGGGCGCGGCCTGCGGTGGCCCCAGAGGCCGCCGGCCACCGACAGGTTGACGATGATCCAGGCGCGCCAGGCGGGGCCGACGCCCTGGCCGTCCGCGAAGACCTGGGTGCCGTTCACCGTCCAGGTCACGGAGTCGACGCCGAACCGGCAGCCGATGGTGAACCACTGCCCGGGCGTCACCAGACCGTCCAGGTAGGCCGGTCCGCCGTTGCGGACGTGGTTGCTCAGCTCCAGCATCTGCGGGTGGTCGTCGTGGTACTCGAAGACGTCCACCTCGCCGTGCCCCGGCTGCGACTGGCCCGACGCCATGTCCCTGCCCCAGGTCCACAGGGCCGGCCAGCCGCCCTGGGTGCCCGGGAGCAGGCACTGCGCCTGCAGCAGGTCGCCCGGGAGCAACTCGAAGCCGCCCTCGGTGTTCTCGGTGGTCACCAGGGGGGTGCGCCAGCGGCGCGAGGTCTCGCGGACCGCCGTGAACTGGTCCCCGTTGGGCCCGTAGCCGGGGACCAGGTGGTCCAGCTTGTTGTCGCCGGGGTTGAGGCCGTTGGGCGGGTAGGCGGAGGAGACACCGGCCGCCCACTGCGTGCGGTCGGAGAACGGGGCGTCGAACACCACGGTCGAGCCGGGCGCAGCCGGTGCGGGCGTGGCCTGGCCTGGCACGGTCGGCCCCGGTACGGTCGAGCCGGGCGCAGCCGGTGCGGGCGCGGCCTGGCCGGGCACGGTCGGCCCGGGCAGTGTGGCCGGTGGGACGGTCGGGGGAAGCGGGTCGGTCATCGGACCCCCTCTGGATTCGGGTGATCGGGTCGTTGTGGGCATTCCCGACCAATCCCTCCCCCGCTCCTCCGGGCAACCGGCGTACGGAGGCGCGGACCCCCGCTCGCAGGGGTCCCACCCCGGCGGGCGCGATCACGAACGCGCCGTCAGATCCGCCCCGCCTCAGGCGCCGTCGACCTCGAAGGGCTCGTCGTGCCACCGCCACCCGGCGGTGCCGTCGCCGTGGATGTTCAGCATGAACTCGACGACCGGCTCCCCGTCCGGGAACGTCATGGTGAGCGCGCTGCGGATCCGCAGGTAGCACGCGTCGACGCGCTCCCAGTCCTCCTCCTCGCCGGCCAGCTCCTGTTCCGCGAAGACCGGAGCAAAGTCCTCGAAGCCCGGGAGCGTCTCGATGTCGGCGCGCACCCAGGGGAAGTCGGCCTCGGTCACGGTGAACCGGGCGATCTCGTCGGCGCCGTGGTGCAGTCGCCAGACGCTCCCGGTGGTCAGGTACCCGTTGCTCATGCCCGCCATGGTGGCCGTCGGCACTGACAGGCGCTCTCCCGGCCGCACCTGTCAGACCGTCGGACTACCCTGTCGAGCCATGACCCCGGACGACTGGTTGACAGACACCCGCACCTCCTACGACACCGTCGCGGCCAGCTACGCCGACCAGATGCGCGAAGCCCTGGGCAACGCGCCCGCCCTCCTGACCGGGCTGGCCGGGTTCGCGGACACGGTGCGGGCTGCGGGCGGTGGGCAAGTGGCGGACGTGGGGTGCGGGCCCGGGCACGTCACCGCGTACCTGCGCGGTCTGGGCGTCGACGCGTTCGGCATCGACCTCTCGCCCGGGATGGTCGAGGTGGCCCGGCGCGAACACCCCGGCGTGCGGTTCGAGGTCGGCTCGATGACGGCGCTCGACCTCGCCGACGCCTCGCTCGCCGGCGCGCTCTCGTTCTGGTCGCTGGTGCACGTGCCCGACGACGCCGTCCCGGGCATCCTGGCCGGCCTCGGGCGGGTCCTGCGTCCCGGCGCGCCGCTGCTGGTCGGTTTCCACGCGGGCGACGGGTCACGGCTCAAGGAGGAGGGCTACGGCGGCCACCCGATGAAGGTCTACGTCCACCGGCGCCGCCCGGCCCGGATGAGCGCCTGGCTGCGCGAGGCCGGGTTCGCGGTCGAGACCGAGACGCTGCTCGACCCGGAGGGGAGCTCGCCGGGCGCGCTCCTCCTCGCCCGCGCCCGGGCACGCGCGTAGCGCCCGCGTCCACGCACACACCGGCCCCAAACGCCGACGGCCCGCCAGTCGCCTGGCAGGCCGTCGTACGGAGGTGGAGCCGAGTGGCTACTCCGCGGTCGCCACCTCGGCGGCGGAAACCGGGATGACCTCCTTGGCGAAGAAGGCCGGGCGGCGGATCGCGTACACGACCATCACCACCAGGCCGACCAGCAGCGACCCGATGCCGAGCACGGACACCCGGCCGACGCTGCCGACGAGCGGCAGCGAGATGCTGCCGGTGCCGTAGCTCGGGTCGGCGTAGACGAAGAAGGCCGCGTAGACGAAGAGGCCGAACAGCACCAGCGCGCCGATCCCGGGGAGGATGCCCTTGAACCAGAGGTCGTGGGCGCTGCGGGTGAGGACCTTGCGGAAGTACCAGACGCAGGCGAGCCCGGTCAGGCCGTAGTAGAACGCGATGGCGAGGCCGATCGACCCGATGGAGTCGGTGAGCACGTTCGTGCTGACCATGGTGAGGACCAGGTAGAAGGCGAGCGACGCGACGCCCATGCCCACGGTCGACCAGGTGGGCGTCAGGTACTTGGCGTGGATCCGGGCGAAGCGCGCGGGCAGCGCCTTGTGCGCGGCCATGGACAGGGTGGTGCGGGCGGTCGGCAGGATCGAGGTCTGGGTGGAGGCCGCGGAGGAGGTGAGCACCATGAAGATCAGCAGCTTGGTCATGAACCAGCCGATGCCGTGGCTGCCGAAGACCTCGCTGCCGAGACCGGAGAGCACGTCGCCCGAGTGGTCGGGGTTGGCCAGGCCGCTGCCGGTGGTCCCGGCGCCGGCGAAGGCCTGGGCCGAGGTGGTGACGGCGGCGTAGATCGCCAGCAGCAGCAGGGTGGAGATGACCGCGGCCCGGCCCGGGGTGCGGTTGGCGTCCTCGGTCTCCTCGTTGACCGAGACCGCCGTGTCCCAGCCCCAGTAGATGAAGATCGCGGCGAGGATCCCCTTGGTGAACGCGCCGGGCGAGTCGATCGCGAGGGGGTTGAACCAGGAGAGCGCGATGTGGCTGGAGCCCGCCACGCCGTGGCCGGTGTAGACCCGGACGAGGGCGGTGAGCGCCAGGGCCGCCAGCAGCACCACCTCGATCCCGAGCAGGATCTTCTGGAGCGCGGCGGAGATCTCGATGCCGAGGTAGCAGAGCCAGGTCATCAGGACGATCCACACCGCCCCGGCCACCGTGGTCCACAGGGTGCTGCCCGCGAGGCCGTCCGCACCGATCAGTTCGAAGCCGTACTGCCCGGCGATCTGGGCGAGGTTGGCCAGCACGATCACGTCGGCGACGATGATGCCCCAGCCCGCCATCCACCCGGTGCGCGGCCCGAACGCCCGCGACGCCCAGGTGAAGGTGGTGCCGCAGTCCGGGTCGACCGCGTTGAGCTCGCGGTAGGCGTACGCGATGAGCAGCATCGGCACGAAGGCCAGGATCATGACGATCGGCGACTGGAGCCCGACGCCGGCGATCACCAGGCCGAGGGTGGCCGCGAGGCTGTAGGCGGGGGCGGTCGAGGCGAGGCCGATGGCGACGCTGGAGACCAGGCCGAGCGATCCGGACTTGAGGCCCTTCTCGCCGGCATGGGAGCTGCGTGCGGGCGAGGCGTCGGACGTGTGGGTTGTGGTTGACATGGCAGTCTCCGGGCCTGTGGGGGACGCAGGGAAGGGGGAGCTGGCCGGCGGGGGCCGGCTTCGTCGGCGCAGCCGGATCCGACCGCCGTCTCGCGGCGAACGGGTTCGGATCCGGTGGTCAGTGGCAAGCCCAGGGGAGTTCAGAGCCACTGAACGATTTGTTCGATGAAGTTATCACCGGCACTAGGGGCCGACAAGGGAGCGGGCCGCTCGGGAGCGGAGCCCGCGCCGGGACCCGCCGCGGTACGGGCCCGTACCGGTACGGGCCCCGGCGGCCGAACCGTCGGGGAACGGGCCCCGGCGGCAGCACCTGCCGACGGACGAACCCGCCGGCGCGACCCGCCGCGGGACGAGGCCCGGACGTCAGTGGCGGCCGGACACCAGGTCGGCGACCTGCGCGATGGGGGAGGTCGCCGCGCGCCCGGACCGCTCCTGGCGGTCGGCGGCGTGGTACGCGGCGTAGAGGCCGTGCACCCCGAGCCAGCGCAGCGGCTCCGGCTCCCAGCGGCGCACCGTGTGGCCGACCCAGGGCAGGCCGGTCAACTCGGTGTCGCCCGCCGCGGCGCTCTCCCGCAGCACCAGGTCGCGCAGGGTGCGGGCGGCGAGGTTGGTGGTCGCGACGCCGCTGCCGACGTAGCCGCCGGCCCAGCCGAGGCCGGTGTGCGGGTCGAGTTCGACGGTGGAGCACCAGTCCCGCGGGACGCCCAGGACGCCGGACCAGGCATGGCTGATCCGCGCCTGCGCCGCACCGGGGAAGAAGGTCACCAGGATCTGCCGCAGCTGGTCGACGGTCCGCTGCGGGGTGCCGCCGTCGTGGTCGGTCCGGGAGCCGAAGCGGTAGGGGACGCCGCGGCCGCCCAGGGCGATCCGGTCGTCGGCGGTGCGCTGCGCGTACATGTAGGCGTGCGCGAAGTCGCCGAGCAGGTCCTGGCCCGACCAGCCCACCGCGTCCCAGAAGGACGTCGGCAGCGGCTCGGTGACGATCATCGAGGAGTTCATCGGCAGCCAGGAGCGCTTCTCGCCGCGCAGGGCGGCGGTGAACCCCTCGGTGCAGCGGAGCACGAACCGGGCCGACACCGTGCCGTACGGCGTCACCGCCTGCGCGGCGGCGCCCGGGCGAGCGGGCAGGATCTCGGTGACCGGGGTCGACTCGAAGACCCGCACGCCGAGCGCCTCGACCGCCCCGGCCAGCCCCCGGGCCAGCCGCGCGGGCTGGATCCGGGCTCCGTGCGGGCTCCAGGTGCCGCCCAGCGCGCCGTCGATCCCGATCCGCGCCGCGGTCTGCCGGGCGGAGAGCAGCTCCCGGTCGTCCTCGCCGAAGTCCCGCTCCGACGCCACGAAGGCCTCCAGCCGCGCCAGCTGGGCAGGGGTGCGGGCGACCTCCAGCACACCGCCCTTGGCGACCTCGGCCTCGATTCCCTCCGCGGCCGCCGCGCCGATGACCTCGTCCACCGAGTCGTTCATCGCCCGCTGCATCCGCACCGCGCCGGCCTTGCCGTACTGCCGCGCGAACACCGAGCGCCCGGCGAAGCCGCCGTACAGCCAGCCGCCGTTGCGCCCCGACGCCCCGTAGCCGCAGAACCGCTGCTCGAGGACGGTCACCCGCAGGCCGGGATCGGCCTTCTTCAGGTAGTAGGCGGTCCACAGGCCGGTGTACCCGCCGCCGACCACGCAGACGTCGGCGTCGGTCGAGCCGTCGAGCCGCGGGCGCGGCTCGGGGATCCCGATCGGGGAGTACCAGAAGGAGACACCGCCGTTGGCGGTCGGCTGGCCGTCCACGTGAACCTGCTTCCGAGGTGCTGAACGATGACCGGTCCGCCGGGGAACCGGTGCAGTGGGGAACTGGTGGGGGCGGGGAACTGGGGGAACTGGTGGGGGCGGGCCGCCGGGCCGCGCCCGCGGGGTGCGGACCGTGTCAGTCCGTGCCGGTCGCGGACTGCTCGCGGATGCCCCAGGGGGACCCGTACGCGGTGAGCAGGTCCAGGAACGGCTTGGGGGGCAGGGCCTCCGGGCCGAGCACCCCGCTGCCGGTCCACTGGCCGGAGGCCATCAGCTCCAGCGCCACGACCGGGTTGATGGCAGTCTGCCAGACGACGGCCTGGGCGCCGTACTCCTGCATCGTCCACTGGTTGTCGGCGACGTGGTAGAGGTACACCTCGCGCGGGCGGCCGTCCTTGCTGCCCTTCACCCAGGTGCCGGCGCAGGTCTTGCCGTGCATCCGCTCCCCCAGCGTCGCGGGGTCGGGCAGGCAGGCGGCGACGACGTCGCGCGGCGAGACCTTCACCGGTCCGTGCTCGCTCGGCACGGTCACCGGCTCGGTGCTGTCCAGGCCGAGCTTGTGCAGCGTCTTGAGCACGCCGATGAACTCGTCGCCGAGGCCGTACTTGAAGGTCACCCGCTGCGCGTCGACCCAGCGCGGGACGAGAAGCACCTCCTCGTGCTCGACGTTGACGCACTCGACCGGCCCGATGCCCTCGGGGAAGTCGAAGACCTCGGCCTCGGTGAAGGGCTCGGTGGTGTACCAGCCGCGGTCCTTCTCAAAGACCACCGGCGGGTTCAGACACTCCTCGATGGTGGTCCAGATGGAGAACGAGGGGGCGAAGTCGTAGCCGTCGACGGTCAGGTTGGCGCCGTCCCGCACGCCGATCTCCTCGATCTCGTCGAACAGCTCGTCCGCCGCGTAGCGGGCGAACACGTCCGAGAGCCCGGGCTCGACGCCGATGCCGACCAGGGCCAGCCGGTCGGCCGCCGCCCAGGCGTCGGCGCGGGCGAACTGGGCGTCGCCGAGCTTGACGCCGGTGTCCTGGTACGGGCGCTCCGGGTGCGGGCGGGAGAGCGACATCGCCATGTCGAGATAGTGCGCGCCGCCGGCCAGCGCCGCCTCGAAGAGCGGCATGACGAAGCGCGGGTCGGTCGCGTTCAGCAGCACGTCGCAGCGGTGCTCGACCAGCAGCGCCTGGACCGCCGCCTGGTCGGAGGCGTCGACCCGGGCGGCCGAGAACCGGGCGTCGGCGGTGCGGGCGGCGGCCCGCTCGGCCCGCCCGAGGTCGTAGTCGGCGACCACCATGTGCTCGAAGAAGTCCCTGCGGGCCGCGATGGCGGTGACCGCCGACCCCACGCCTCCAGCGCCTACCAGGAGGATTCGCATCGGCGCACGTCCTTTCGATCTGTTCGCTTCCACTGACCAAGCTGTTCAGTGAAGCTATCATCGGTGTTCAGCGTGGGCAAGATTCCGAGAGTCCGGCACTAGACTCTCGACCGAGACACCGGGGCAGGCGAAAGAGATGGTGGCAATGACGGGTCCCACGGGGGAGAACGGCCAGTCGCACGTCGGCGCGCGGGTGCGCGAGTACCGGCGGATGCGGCGGATGACCCTGCGCGCCCTGGGCGAGGCCGCCGGTGTCAGCCACAGCTTCCTCAGCCAACTGGAGAACGGTCGCACCGAGGCGAGCGTCGGCTCGCTGCGCCGGATCTCGGTCGCCCTCGGCCTCACCATCGCCGACCTGTTCGACAGCGGCACGCCCGCCCGCCACCAGGTCCTGCGCCGCGAGGACCGCCCGCAGGTGGGCGTCCAGGCGGGCTCCCGCAAGTACATGATCGCCCAGCCGCCGCTGCGCCACCTGGAGGTCTACAGCGCCGAGTTCGAGCCCGGGGCCTCGACCGGGGACGGCGCCTACACGCACGGCGACGCGCAGGAGATCCTGCTGGTCATCAGCGGCGAGGTCACCCTGGAGCTGGACGACGAGCGGCACACGCTGCGCACCGGCGACAGCATCGAGTACGCCACCTCCGTCCCGCACCGGCTGGTCAACTCCGCCTCGGAGCGCACCGAGGTGCTGTGGATCATCAGCCCGCCCACCCCGGACGAGGTGGCCGTCGACGACGCGCAGCCGTAGGCGCCCGGACCATCAGCGCGCCGTCGGCTCGCCGGTTCCCCCTGCCGCACCCGAGCTCACCCGCACCGGAGCAGTCCGGTACCCCGCGACCCTGGTAGCCGCGCGGTCCTGCGAGTAGCGTGGGCAGCGGCCGGCGGGCTGGGTTCAGGGGGAGCTGGTCGTCGGATGATCGTGGAAGTGTCCACCGGGGCAGCCTGGTTGCTGCTGCTCGTCGGTGCGGGCCTGCGGCTGTGGCCGGGGCGGCAGCGGGTGCGCGGGCGGTCCTACCGCCCACTGTCCCCGGTCGAGATCGGCGCACTGCGGGACGGGGACCGCGGGGCCGCCCAAGTGGCCCTGGTCGAACTGCACTTGCTGGGGGCGGTGGCCGCCTCCGGGTCCGGCACCGTCCGACGCGCCGTCAACTCCGTGCCGCGCGGCGCCTCCGCACTGGCCCGGGCCCAGTACACCGTGCTCCACGCCAAGGCGCACCCGCGCCTGCTGCAGGGCAAGGAGAAGGTGCAGGCGGCCACCCGGGAGGTGACCGGATCGCTGGAACGGGAGCGCCTGAGGCTGTCCGGCGGACGGCTGGCGGCGGTGCGGGTGCTGCTGCTGCCGGTGTTCACCGCCGCCCCCGCAGGCGCGATCGGCGGCCACGAGACACCGGCGGCGCTGGCCCTGGCGCTGGCCGCCGACGCACTGGCGGTCCTCCTGTGGGTACTCCCCCGGTCGACCCGGCGCGGCCGCGGCGTACTGGACGCACTGCGCCGCGAGAACGCCGACACCCGGCACGCCACCGAGCAGCAGCCGGACCGGCTGCTGCTCGGCGTCGCGCTGTTCGGCGAACCCGTGCTGCGCGGGCAGTTGGCCGCCTTCGTCCGGGACAGCGGGCTGCTGACCCGTCCGAAGGCCGGACCGGGCGCGGGCGGCGGGCTCGGCGGCGAGGCCTACGCCACCAAGACCTGGATCGACGCGATGGACACCTGAGCGGGTGCTCGGCGGGCTGGTGCGGGACAGCTGAGCGGGTGGCCTGCGGGCTGGTGCCGGACAGCTGAGCGGGTGCCCGGCAGCCTGTTCTGACGCTCAGTTCACCCAGCGGACGGGGAAGTCGGCCCGGATCCGGTCCAGGTCGGCCCCCGTCCGTCCGCGCGCGTGCATCCAGCAGAGGTCCTGTTGCCCGTCGCGCCGCAGCAGCCGGCCCGGCGCCGCGTACCAGCGGACGGGGGACTCCTCGGCGCTCGTCCACATCGGGTGGTCGGGCAGGTCGATCCGGGTGTACCCGGCCAGGCCGGCGGCCTCGGCGGTCGGCAGCTCGCAGGCGTCGTACGCACCGCGGTCCGCGAACAGGGTCTCGCTCAGCACCAGTTCCACCCAGGCCTGGGAGACCCGGGGCAGGAACGGGACCCACCCCTCGTGCGAGTCCACCCAGACCGGCGGATCGTCCGGCTCCCCGTGGCCGAGGGCGACCGCCCAGCCCGTACAGCCCTGGTTCTCGTCGCGGAAGCCCAACAGGCCGCCGTAGACCTCGTCGAACCAGAGACCGGGCAGCGGGCGCAGCGGGTCCTGCCGCCGGACCAGGTCGTCCCGGCGCCCGAACAGCGCGTACCCCTCGCGCAGTGCGGCCGGCAGCGCGAAGCCCAGCCGGGCCTCCTCCGCGGCCAACTCCGCCTCCCCGTACCCGTCCCCCTCCCGCAGCGGCCGCCCCGCCCACTCCGCGGCGAACCACCGCACGAACTCCCGGGCCCGCCCGGGCCCCCACGCCCCACCCTGCAGGGCCACCGCCACATCAGGACCAGTCACCATGCCGCCGAGGCTAGGGCATGTCCGGCGGACCGTTCCGGGCCGGCGCGGGCACACCCGGTACCGCCGCGTGGTCGTCGGCCGCACCGGTCACGCGAACGACGGCCACCGGTCGGCGGCCCACTCCCGCCAGTCCGCGCAACCGGGCGGCGGGTCGGCCGCCCCGAGGCCCTCCAGCTCCGCCGCGTCGGGCTCCTGGAAGTGCGCTCGCCCGTGCCGGATGTCGGCCTCGGACATGGGCAGCGTTTCCCCGGGGGTGGTCGCCCAACGATGGGCGATACGGGCGCGTTGGGTCTCGTCGTCCACCGGCAGGCAGACCATCAGGAACAACGTGGTCACGCCCGGATCGCGGCAGGAAGGCCGGCCGGAGGACCACCGCTCTGTCGCCCGGTGCGGGGGTCGGGTCAGCGGGACGTGGTGCGGGACAGCAGCGGGAATCCGTTCAGGACCTGCCCCAGCTGCATGACCTGTCGGGGGATGAACTCCGCGATCGTCAGCGCGACGACGTCCGCGGCGGCATCGATGTCGCCGACGATCCGCCGCACCTCGCCACTGGTGAGGCCGCCCGGTTCCGGCACGAGGCCGAGCAGGACCTCGTTCGCGTCCACGGTGTCGACGTCGAAGTGGACGGCCACGCGCGAGCAGCCGGTGGCCGCGAGCCAGTCGAGCAGCGGCCGCGTGGACGTGCGGAGTTCGTCGGGCGCGAACGTCTGGAGGCCCCACGCGGCCGCGTTGGGGAAGTCGTCGTCGAACCACGAGTGCAAGCCCACCAGGGCGACCCTGTCCGGGGAGACCGTGGCCGGCAGGAGCCCGAGGACGTCAGGGTCGCCGTGGCCGGTGAGCGCGGCGACCGCCATCGCGTGGTAGCCGGGGTACTTGCTGGCGGGAGTGCCGACATCGGGGTGCGAGTCGATCCAGATCACGGCCAGGTCGTCGCCGTAGCGGAGGGCGAGTTCCGCGAAGGGGGCCACACTCACCGAACAGTCGCCGCCGAGAGTGGTGACGCGGGCGGGCGCATGCCGACGGATGGCGTCCAGCGCGTCCGCCAACTGCTCGACGACGGCCTGCTTGGCCTCCACACCGTCCTGCTCCGCCAGCCCTTCGTCGAACATGGCGACCGGCACCCGGACGGTCGGACCGTCGTGCTCGGGCAGGACCGCCTCCAGCACGGCGGCGCCCACGGCGTAGCCGCGGCGGGCGACGTCGAGCGGGAACTCGGCGGCACATGCCGTGACGCTGGAGGTACCGGCACCCTGCCACTGGGGCCAGACGAGCCGGAGGTGCACGTCGCCGGCCGAGTCGGCGGTCGACGGCATGTCAACGCGCTCCATGGAATCCGCTCCTCATCAGCGCCTCCATGCGGGCGAGTTCGTCCATGGCAGTCGTCCCCTCCGTTGCCGCGGACCGCGATCCTACCGCTCGTACCAGGCGTGCGCGTGCCGTCCTGACGCTGTCGGCCGCCGGTCACCGGTCGCGATCGGGCGCGGTCCAGGCCCGGGTGGCGGCCCCGGCTCACGACGGCACCCGGTCACCACCCGCTGGCCAGCCAGACGGTCGCACCCGCTGCGGCCACCAGGCCGACGTTGAGGCCGATCTGCCGGTCCTCGCCGGTCAGGTGGACCGCGATCGCACCCGCCTGCAGGAGGACGAAGCCGACCGCCGCAACCACCGCCAGCACGGGGGCGATGCCGGTCAGCCGGGGCAGGACCAGGGCGACCGCGCCGAGGAGTTCGACGGCCCCCAGGGCCCGGACGGCGGGCAGCGGTACGCGGTCGACCCAGGCCATCATCGGGCGGAGCCGGTCGCGGGTGCGGATCACCTTCAGGGTGCCCGCGTAGAGGTAGAAGAGCGCGAGCAGTCCCGCGACGATCCAGTAGGCGGTGTTCATGATTCCTGTTCCTGGGCCACGGCTTCCCGGGGCCCGGCCGTGCCGGTGGTGGGGTCAGGCGAGGTCGGTGGCCGGCTCCGTCGCGTAGCGGCGCATCACCTCGACGGTGGCCTGCGGGGTCGGCGGCCGCTCGGCGGCGAGCACCTGCTGCAGGTCCCGGAAGTACTGCAGGTACAGGTCGGGGGTGAACGTGCTGAGCATGACGGCGGGTTGGTCGGTCCGGTTGGCGAAGGTGTGCGGGGTCCCGGGCGGCACCATCACCAGCGTCCCCGCGCCGGCGTCGTACTCCGCCGCCCCGACGGTGAACCGCACGGTGCCGGAGAGGATGTAGAACCCCTCGTCGTGCCGCCCGTGGCGGTGCTGCGGCGGGCCGTCGGTGTGCGGGGCGAGGACGGACTCGGCGATCGCGAGGCGGTGCCCGGTGTGGCTGCCGTCCTCCAGGACGCGCATCCGGGTGGTGCCCAGCACGATCGTCTCGCCCTCGCCGGGGGCCACCACCGAGACGGCGGCGGCGGTGGCCTGCGCGCTGTCGGCCTCGGCTTCTTCGTTCCTGGCTTCTTCGGTCATGCCCACGAGTCCACCGCCGGCGCCCCGCCGCTGTCCAAGACCTGTTCCGCGCTGCCGATACCTGCTGGGTATCGTGGCTGCGTGGAGCTACGGACCTTGCGGTACTTCGTGGCGGTCGCCGAGGAACTCCACTTCGGCCGCGCCGCCACCCGCCTGCACATGAGCCAGCCGCCGCTGAGCCGGGCGATCAAGCGGCTGGAGGACGAGGTCGGCGCCCGCCTGTTCAGCCGCTCCCCCAGTGGTGTGGCGCTCACTCCGGTGGGCGCGGTCCTGCTGGACGAGGCCCGGGCGCTGCTCGACCAGGCCGACCGCCTGGCGGTCCGGGTGCGCGCGGCGGCCGGCTCCGCGACCCTGACCGTCGGCATCCTGGGCGACGGCACCGACCCGGGGGTGGCGAGGCTGGCGGCCGGCTACCGCCGCAGCCACCCCGGTATCGACGTCCGCGTCCGGGACACCGACCTGACCGACCCCACCTGCGGCCTGCGCGCCGGGCTGGTCGACGTCGCGCTGACCCGGGCGCCTTTCGACGAGACCGCCCTGACGGTCCGTGTGCTGCGGGCGGACCCGGTGGGCGTGGTGCTGCGCGCCGACGATCCGCTGGCCCGCCGCGAGCGGCTGTGCCTGGCCGAGCTGGGCGACCGCCGCTGGTTCCAGTTCCCGCCGGGCACCGACCCCCGCTGGCAGGCGTACTGGAACGGCGGCGTGCCGCGCGAGGGCCCGGTGGTGCGCGCGGTCCAGGAGTGCCTGCAGGCCGTGCTGTGGAACGGCACCGTCGGCCTGGCCCCGCTCGGGCACGATCTGCCGGCGGAACTGGCCGTGGTGCCGCTGACCGACATGGCGCCGAGCCGGGTGGTGGCGGTGTGGAACGAAGGCGACACCAACCCGCTGATCCGCTCCTTCGTCGAGACCGCGACCGCGGCCTACCGCCACTCCCCCGGCCCGTCCGGCCCGCCCCACCGGGACGACGGCTCCCGCACGCCGCACTGACCGGACCCGGCGTCGCGGCTCCGTCGACGGGCCGCCGAGGACTGGCACATCGTCAGAACACCTCTGGAGAAATCCTGATCCAGGATCTCCCCGTCACTTCTGCGCGCACCAATCCGACTGAATGCCTCGGTCAGCGGGTGAACGGCTGAGTTGGCAAGCCGAGTGTGCGGGTCTGGCAGGTCGGTTCTGTGTCAGCCGAGCCCCACCAGTTCGGCGATCGTCCCGCCGAGGACCCGGTCGCGTACCTCGCCCGGGCTGGTGACCCGCTCCACCAGGGCCCGGGCGAGGACCGGGTCGCCGTACGGGGCGTCCGAGCCGAACAGCGTCCGGTCCGGGATCTCCTTGATGGCCAGCCGGACCGCGAAGACGACGTTGGCCGTGGACAGCTCCAGATACATGTTCGGGGTGTCCCGCACCAGTTCAATGGCCTGGATCCAGTGCTGCCCTCCCAACTGGCTGACCACCAGCGGAACGTCGCAGTACCGGCCGGCCAGCGCGGCCAGCGTGGCCAGGTCCTCCGCGGTGGTCGGCGCGGATCCGTGCACGACCACGGGCAGCTGCCCCTGGTCGCTCGCCGCCCGGAGCACCGGTTCGATCAGCCCCGCCTCTCCCGGCGGCGGTGTCAGCTCGCCGATCCCGCGCAGTCCGCGCCCGACCACCTCCCGCTCCACGATCTCAGCGGTCTCCCGCGACCCCAGGCCCAGCGGCACCGACAAGAAGCCGATGAACCGCTCCGGCCGCGCGGCAAGTGCGGCATCCAGCTCCCGCCACGCCCCCCGGTACGCCTCGACGCTGCCGGCCCGGCCTCCGAGCACCTTCTCCAGGACGGCCATCTCCCGGTGCAGTGCGGCCAGGTCGCCAGCCCGCTCCGGGTGCGGCCGGGTGGCGAACAGGACGGCGCGGTCCACCCCGGCTTCGTCCAGCAGCCCCACGTGCGCCTCGACCGGGTGTGGACATGGCTGTGCGCATCGATGATCACTGATTCGTTCCCTCCGTCTCAGCCGGTCCGGAATTCGGCCGGTCAGGACACTGTTGCTCCCTGACACCATTGGAAGGTCAACTCGAGGGGGGCCGATCAGTGCTGATCGGGGAGCTGTCACGCCGGACCGGAGTCAGCGAGCGGCTACTGCGCTACTACGAGCGGACGAACCTGATCCGCGCAGACCGCCGCGCCAACGGCTACCGCGAATACGACGACCAGACGGTGGAGACGGTGCGCCGCGTCCGCGCCCTGCTCGCCGCTGGCCTGCCCACCCGCATCATCCGCCAGGTCCTGCCCTGCACCCACGACGCGGCGACGCTGCGCCCCTGCCCCGGCATCCTCGCCAGTCTGCGCGACCAGTTGGACATCCTCGACCAGCGCGCTGCCGACCTGGACGCCGCCCGTCGCCTACTGCGTCGGACGATCGCGGTCACCGAGAACATCGATGGCGTGGCCGATCAAGCCGCAGCGCCGGGCGCTCGAATTCCTTCGCCTCAGTGAACTCGCCAACCGAATTGCTCAGTCACGACCAAGGAGCCCCTGCCAGGATGCCGGCGCGCCCCCTGACCCTCACCCAATCCCAGGCCCGCCGCCTGGCCGTCTCCCGGCAGCACCTCGCCGCCGCCCGTCCGTCCGCCGACGCGGACGGGCTCCGCACGGTCTGCCGGGCGCTCCGGTTCCTGCAGCTGGACCCCGTCAACGTGCTGGCCCGCAGCCACGAGCTCGTGCTGTGGAGCCGGCTCGGGGCGCAGGGGGTGGGCGAGTTCGAGCAGGCGTGCTGGCGGGACCGGTGGCTGTTCGAGTACTGGACGCACGCGGCGGCGACCGTGCTGGCGGAGGACTACCCGCTGCACCGGGCGGTGATGGACGCGTACCCGGACCGGGGCCGGGAGCGGATCGAGGGCTGGATCACGGCGAACGACGAGCTCCGGCGCCACGTGCTGGAACGGCTCGCGCAGGGTGAACCGCTGCCCACGGACGCGTTCGAGGACCGCTCGGTGGTCGACTGGGCGTCGAGCGGGTGGACCAACGGCCGCAACGTGGAGCGGATGCTCGGGCTGCTCTGGCGCCGGGGCGAGGTGATGATCGCGGGGCGGAGCGGCGGCCGGCGGCTCTGGGGCCTGCCGACCGCGTGCCTGCCGGCCGACGTCGTCCGCGAACCGCTGCCGCCGCGCGCCGTGGTGACCACGGCCATCGAGCACACGCTGCGCGCCCGCGGGATCGCGCGGGCGCTGGACATCAGGCAGTACTTCGTGCCGGGACAGTACGCCGACCTGCCGGGTGTGCTGGACGCGCTGGTCGCCCGGGACCGCATCCAGCCCGTGCGGGTCGAGGGCGGCCGGGCGGGCGAGACCTGGTACGTGCACGCCGACGCGCTGGCCGAGCTGGACGCGATCCGGGCCGACGACTGGGCGGGCCGCACGGCGCTGCTGTCGCCCTTCGACAACATGATCAACGACCGCAGGCTCACCGAACGGCTGTGGGGGTTCGACTTCCGCAACGAGATGTACGTCCCGAAGGCGAGGCGGACCTACGGCTACTACCTGCTGCCGATCCTGCACGGCGACCGCCTGGTCGGCCGGGTGGAACCCCGGGTCGACCGCCGCCGCCGGGTGCTCGCCGTGGCGGGCCTCTGGCTGGAGCCGGACGTCCGGGCGACGGCCGCGCTGCGCCGCGCGGTCACCGGCGAGCTCGCGGATCTGGCGGCCTTCGTCGGGGCGACGGCCGTTGAGTACGGCGAGGCGGTGCCGCCCGGCTGGCGGTGAGCCGCGCGGGCCAGCCCGGCGCGGGCGC